>NZ_JAAGPM010000126.1:0-22824 GCF_017104865.1 Burkholderia sp. Ac-20349 | reverse complement strand
TGAAGGTCGTGCATCTCGCGCTGTTCGGCGGCTTCAACTCGATGCAGTTCACCGCGATGAACACGCTGACGCTGAAGGATCTCGGCACCGGCGGCGCGAGCAGCGGCAACAGCCTGTTCTCGCTCGTACGGGCTGTTCATGTGCTCGATGTCGAGCCCCACGATCGCGCGCCGGATGGCCTCGGCGACGATCGCGGCGCCTTTCGCATCGGTGTCGGGCAGCGTGACGACGAATTCCTCGCCGCCGTAGCGCGCGACGTGATCGCTGTCGCGGCGCAGGCAGCGCGACGCGGTCTGCGCGACGCGCCGCAGCACGTCGTCGCCGGCCGGGTGGCCGTAGTAGTCGTTGAACGCCTTGAAGTGATCGACGTCGACGAACAGCACCGACAGCGGGCGGCCGCTGCGCGACGCACGCTGCGCTTCCTTCGCGAGCACCGTGTCGAACGTGCCGCGGTTGTCGAGGCCCGTCAGCGCATCGGTGTGCGCGAGCCGGTACAGCTTCGATTCGGCGATCTGCCGGCGCTTCAGCTCGCGCGACAGCGCCAGCGACCCCCACGCGATGAAGCCGGTGAACAGGCACATCAGCACGACGGTCCAGATCGCGCGGTGGTGCCACGACGCGTAGATGTCGATCTCGGCGGGCGCGACGTCGACGATCAGCGGCAGGCCGGCGAGATGCTTGTAAACATAGATGCGCCGGATGCCGTCGATCGCGCCGATGCCGGTCAGCGCGCCGGTGCGGGCGCGCTGCGATTCGATGAACAGCGGCGAGTCGTGCAGGTCGAGGCCGACCACGTGCGCGTCGTACGGCAGGCGCGACACGAGCGTGCCGTTGTCCTCGACGATTGCCGCGCTGCCGTGCTTGCCGACCGCGAGGCCGTCGAGCAGCGCGTGGAAGTAGTCGATGCTGAGCGTGCCGACGACGATGCCGGCGAACGTGCCGTCGGGCCGGCTGATCCGGCGGCTGAGCGCGATCGTCAGTGCGCCGCCACGCAGCCGGGCCGCATACGGCCGGCTGATGTAGAGGCCCTGCGTGAGCCCGTCGCGATGCACGGCGAAGTAGTCGCGGTCGGCGAAATTGCCTTGCCGTGCGGGCGACACGCTCGAATCGATCGCGATATTGCCGTGCGCGTCCATCACGAAGATCGATCCGAGATACTCGCCGGTCGCCGCGCGGTCGAACAGCAGCCGGTGGCGCTGGCGCGGCGGCAAGGTCATCAGTTCCGGGTCGGCCATGCCGTCGACGACGTTCTGCAGCGACAAATCGTAGAGTTCGATATTGCGCGCGATGTCGCGTTCGATCAGCAGCATCAGGTTGCGCGCATTTTCGACCGCATGGTCATATGCGTCGCGCCGCGCCTCGATTAAAAGCGACGTGGAAAGCCCCCAGCTGAACATCAGCAGCACGATCCCCGCAACGAGTACGCCGCGGGGCGACAGAATGCGTGCCACGATCGACGCGGTATGGCGGCGCAGCGCGGCGGGCAGCGTGAATGACTTCATCCTCGGGGGCGGCGGGCGGCGGATTTTCGCGTCGTTGGCGATTCCGCGTGCTGTTTATTTCGAATTGGCTCGCATTATCTCGCGATTTCCTGACATTCGCGTGCGCATGCAAAACATGCATGCGGATACGGCGATTCAGAATTGTTACGCATCATTACCGCTTTACGCGCGGGTGATTTGATTTGAATCAATCGTCGATATCGGTTGTTTTGTCTGAATAATCCCGTGATTACCCGGCGATTATGTCGGTCGGCGCGGGGGCGGGAGGATGGCGGCAGGACAGCGGCGAAATACCGGGCGGATCGGAAACCGGATAACCACCCGGCGCATGTGGTTTTTATGCCGGCCTGCGGCGATGCCCCGGTTCGACGCGGCCAACTCCTTGATTCTGCGAAATCTCCGCGGCAGCGGCGGGTGGTGGAACCTGAGCTGTCCCCGTGACGAATCAGGTAGAATCCGCGCTTCGCCGCAGGCGCCCGCCGCGCAACGCGTATCGGGGCCGCATCGAATGCATCGCAGGACGCGCACCGCGCTCCGATTCCGCATGCGCCGGCTACGGATGCCGGCCCGCTCAACGTTCGTCTCGTTTATGTCCGCAATTCCGAAATCCGACCCACCCGGTTCGCCCGCGAACCCACCCAAGCTTCATCGCGCGCTGAAGGCGCGCCACCTGACGATGATCGCCATCGGCGGCTCGATCGGCACGGGCCTGTTCGTCGCGTCCGGCGCGTCGATCTCGCAGGCCGGCCCCGGCGGCGCGATGGTCGCGTACATGGCGATCGGCCTGATGGTCTATTTCCTGATGACGAGCCTCGGCGAAATGGCGGCGTTCATGCCCGTGTCGGGCTCGTTCGCGACTTACGGCGCGAAATACGTGGACGAAGGCTTCGGCTTCGCGCTCGGCTGGAACTACTGGTACAACTGGGCCGTGACGATCGCGGTGGAGCTCGTCGCCGCGCAGCTCGTGATGCATTACTGGTTTCCGGACGTGCCGGGCGTGTGGTGGAGCGCGGCCTTCCTCGGCGTGATGTTCCTGCTCAACGCGCTGACCGTGCGCGGCTTCGGCGAAGCCGAATACTGGTTCGCGCTGATCAAGGTCGTCACCGTGGTCGCGTTCATCGGTGTCGGCCTGCTGATGATCTTCGGCATTCTGAAGGGCGCGCCGAGCAACGGCTGGGGCAACCTGACGATCGGCGACGCGCCGTTCGCGGGCGGCCTGCCGGCGTTGATGGGCGTCGCGATGATCGCCGGCTTCTCGTTCCAGGGCACCGAGCTGATCGGCGTCGCGGCCGGCGAATCGGAAAACCCGCGCACGACGATCCCGCGCGCGGTGCGTCAGGTGTTCTGGCGGATCCTGCTGTTCTACGTGTTCGCGATCTTCGTGATCGGCGTGCTGATTCCCTATACCGACCCGAACCTGTTGAAGACGGACGTGACCGACATCGGCGTGAGCCCGTTCACGCTCGTGTTCCGCCACGCGGGCCTCGCGTTCGCGGCCGGCGTGATGAACGCGGTGATCCTGACGGCCGTGCTGTCGGCCGGCAACTCGGGCATGTACGCATCCACGCGGATGCTCTACAACCTCGCGACCGAAGGCCGTGCGCCGAAGATCTTCGCGAAGCTGTCGCGCGGCGGCGTGCCGCGCAACGCGCTGTACGCGACGACGGCCGTCGGCGCGTTGTGCTTCTTCACGTCGCTGTACGGCGACAAGACCGTGTACCTGTGGCTGCTGAACACGTCGGGGATGACCGGCTTCATCGCGTGGCTCGGCATCGCGGTCAGCCATTACCGGTTCCGCAAGGGCTACGTGAAGCAGGGCTACTCGCTCGACCAGCTGCCGTACCAGTCGAAGTGGTTCCCGTTCGGCCCGCTGTTCGCGTTCGTGCTGTGCCTCGTGATCGCGCTGGGCCAGGACTATCAGGCGTTCCTCGCGAACCGGATCGACTGGGCCGGCGTGGCCGCGACCTATGTCGGCATTCCGCTGTTCCTCGTCGTGTGGCTCGGCTTCCGGTTCCTGAAGAAGAGCCGCTTCGTGCGCTACGAAGACATGGAAATCGCGCCGTGGATCGCCGCGAGCCGCGGCGCGCAGCGGGAGCCGGTGGCGAACCGCGAAACCGTGGGCTGACGCAGGCGCGGCCAGCGGCCGCGCGACATGCGACGAAACGGGAAGCCTCGCGCTTCCCGTTTTTTTTGCCCGGCTTTTGCCTGCACGGGGTCAAAGCCGGTTATATTGCCCGACCCTACCGGGCCACGGCCCGGCCGGCGCGAGGCGCGCCGCGCGGATCGGCATCCGGCGCGCGCGAGGTGCGGCGGCCGGCGACATGTCCGGCGTTTTCATCGTTCCATCCGGGCTGCTCCAGCCCGCGGAGCGCGCAACCCAGAGGAATCCATGAGCGCATCACCCGCCGAGCGGAAGGCCGGACCCGTTTCCATCGTGCGACTCGAAGCCGCGATCAACGCGTGGCGCGAAGTGTACCCGCCGGCGCCGGACGGCGAGGACGGCTACGCGCTCGACGCCGGCAGCAATTGCCTCGCGGAGCTGTACGGCACGATGATCTGCTACCAGCTGCCGGACGTGCCGCTCGACTCGCTGAGCGACGCGCAGCGCGACGCGCTCTACGCGACCGAGGTGTGACGGACGGCGCGTGACGCCGCCGTGCCGCGGCGTCGATGAAACAACGGGAAGCTCGCGGGCTTCCCGTTTTGCTTTGGGCGGCGTGGGGCCGTGCGCGTGGCGATTGGCGCCGCCTGCGGTATCGTGACGACATCATCCGGCCCGGGTTGAACGCCGGATCGCTGTCCGGGAGGCATCGAACATGGAGTTGAGACACCTCCGCTACTTCGTCGCGGTTGCCGAAGAGCGGAATTTCACGCGGGCGGCCGAACGGCTGCACATCGCGCAGCCGCCGCTGAGCCGCCAGATCCAGCAGCTCGAGGAAGCGCTCGGCGTGCCGCTGTTCGAGCGCAACGCGCGCCCGCTGAAGCTGACCGACGCGGGGCGCTTCTTCTATTCGCACGCGGTGCAGCTGCTCGCGCAGACGACCGAGCTCGAATCGATGACGAAGCGGGTCGGCAAGATCGAGCGCAGCATGTCGGTCGGTTTCGTCGGCTCGACGCTGTACGGGATGCTGCCGAAGATCATCCGGCGCTTTCGCAGCGAGTATCCGGCCGTCGAGCTGAGCCTGCACGAGATGTCGACGATGGACCAGATCAAGGCGCTGAAGGAAGGGCGCATCGACGTCGGGTTCGGACGCATCCGCCACGAGGATCCGAGCGTGCGGCGCGTCGTGCTGCGCGAGGAGCGGATGATCGTCGCGCTGCCGGTCGGCCATCCGCTCGACAGCGCGAAGCCCGTGCTGTCGCTGCACGATCTCGTGAACGACACGCTGATCATCTTTCCGAAGGCGCCGCGCCCGAGCTATGCGGACCAGGTGCTCGCGGCGTTTCACGATCGCGCGTTGCAGCCGCGCAAGATCTACGAGACGCGCGAGCTGCAGATCGCGCTCGGCCTCGTCGCGATGGGCGAGGGCGTGTCGGTCGTGCCGCACAGCGTGTACGGGCTGAAGCGCGACGACATCAGCTACAAGCCGCTCGACGATCCGAACCTCGTGTCGCCGATCATCATGAGCATGCGGATGCTCGACGAATCGGAGGACCTCCGCGCGATGCAGGCGCTGATCTACCGGCTGTACGACGAGGCGCAGATGGAGTATCTGCCGCCGCAACCCGAATGAACGCGCGAGCGGTGGGGGCTTGCTTGACGCTGTGTGCGGGCGCGGGCCAACATCGCAGGATCCAGTGGGGCCGCCGAGGGGCGGCCGCTTTCATGCAGACGACAGACACATGACCGACATCGTGACCGAGGAGACAACCGTCGAGACGCCGCAAGGGCGCCTCTTTGCGAAACGCTGGCGCGGTGGTCCGGCGCAACAGGCAGCGGGTGCGTTGAATGTAGGCGCGCCTGGGCCGGCCGCGCCTAAGCCGGTCGCACCGATCGTGCTGCTGCACGATTCGCTCGGCTGCGTCGACCTGTGGCGCGACTTCCCCGCGCAGCTCGCGAGCGCCACGCAGCGCGACGTGATCGCATACGATCGCCTCGGCTTCGGCCGTTCCGATCGTCATCCGGGGACACTCGGCACGACGTTCGTGCGCGACGAGGCCGATCGTGCGTTCGCGACGCTGCTAGAACAACTGGGCGTCGACGCGTTCGTCGCGCTCGGGCACAGCGTCGGCGGCGGGATGGCGGTCGGGTGTGCGGCCGCGCATCCGGAGCGTTGTCGCGCGCTCGTGACGATCGCCGCGCAGGCGTACGTCGAGGAGCGCACGCTGGCCGGCATTCGCGACGCGGGGCAACAGTTCGACGAACCGGGCCAGCTCGACCGGCTCGCGCGCTATCACGGCGACAAGGCCGAATGGGTGCTGCGCGCGTGGGTCGATACGTGGCTGTCGCCGGCTTTTCGCGACTGGAGCCTCGACGACGTGCTGCCGCACGTGCGTTGCCCGACGCTGGCGATCCACGGTTCGCAGGACGAATACGGCTCGTCCGTGCACCCGAACCGCATCGCGTCGCGCGTGGCCGGAACGTCGTCCGTCGTGATGCTGAAGGAATGCGGGCATGTGCCGCACCGCGAGCGCACGGCCGACGTGCTCGACGCGGTGAAGGATTTCCTGACGCGGCATGGGGTGTGAGCGCAGGATGGTCGTGCGATGAGTTGTCGATCCGCCGTCCTGGCCTGAAAACAGGGGAATCGTTCGCGCCTGCGCAGCGTATATTGGCCCGCGCGAGACCGACGAGGGGGACTGCATAGGACGACAACCATCGGGTTGAAACAAAAAATGGCGACCTCACGGACGCCGAATTGAGAATGTGAGCGCGCTGTGTCGGTATTTTTTCTGAACATCGAAGTATTTCGGAGCGATCCGTACACGGTGTATCGATACTACATCCTTCCGTCTGCCGAAGATTGCAAATGATGAAGAGTGCGAAGCGATTTTTGATCGGGGCGGTTATGGTGATGGCGGCCACCTGCGCACAGGCCTTCGAGTTCGAAGATGCGGTGCCGCTGACGATCGGCGCGATACAGCGCAACGCCCGGCCATCTGACGTCGAGGTGTCGCTGGATGGGAAAACAATCACCGTCTCGGCGCGATTGAGCAATGAAACGCATGCTTTGGTGAAGAGGGGGTATTACGCATACACGCCACTGTTTCACCGTCTTGGCGCTGGCGAGGAGAATTATGACAAAAGCTTTTCTGATTTGAAGGTGACCTTCGACGGAAAAGCGATTCCGCTCGTCACCGGGCGGCGCGCGTTCTTTCTCGGCAAGGACGTGACCGGCGAGGTAAGGGCGGCAGGCCTGGATCCGCTTCCGAGTGAAGAGAGCGATCTCGCGAAAGTTGCTCGAATTAAACCTCAGTTGGGAATGAAACTGAGCGATGGCCGCGATTGGGAAGGTTTCGTGTCGCACTCCTGGGTCATTCCGGTGCCGGCTGATTCGACGGGCGTATTGACCATCCGTTATCAGGCGCTGCCGCAGTTCAGTCTGGATGAGGTGACGAGTGCGCGTTTTGCCCGTCTCGTCGAGCAGCACTGCGGCGACGTCGCGCAAGTGACACAAAGGCTGCACGCGATGGATGCGGGATCCGGACAGATTCTGGTTCAGCGATACGTCGTGCCCGTTTCCTTCATAAACAGGGCGCCGGTCAAAGTGAGCCTGTCGCAGCCAAGCCCCGACTGGATGGGCGGACGACCGTTGTTGTCGCTCACGTGCGGCTTGACCCCGCGCGACGGTGCGTCGCTTCCTGCAACAGGCCGGATCGACGATTCGGATGCGAAGTTATCGATTCTGGTTATTTCGAGCCCGGCCCGTTAACTATCGCTGTAAATCAGCAAATCGTACGAAGAACGGCTTACAGTTCTGCAAGTGCATCAGGAGAAACAGGCAATGGCCCAGGCACAAGGAAAGGTCACTCCTAAAAATGATTCGGCAGGCGTTGAGGTCAATATTTGTCAACCCCAATGGATCGCTGAGCAAGAAACGTTCAAGATCGCCAACAGTCCTCCGCGTACGGCAAATCTGACGTTCTCTGGGGCAGACCTGAATTACCTGGCCCGGGTGTTGTATGCGGAGTCGAGCGGAGCAGGGATACTGCCCGATGAAAGCGATCGCCGGATCGAGAAAGAGGCTCTGCTGAACGTTTTCTATTTCAGATTGAATCGAAAGGGCTATCCAGGAAACGATTACATTGCCAAGACTTTTTCCATGGTTTGCAATGCTGCTGGTCAATTTGACTCGTTGCAGCCGAAGCCGAGGCCGAAATTCATTAATTCTGGGAATCCGAAGTATAAGGCGTTGGGAAAGAGCGAGTGTTCTGATTTGCAGGAATCAATCGGCGCAGTGCAGGCTTTCATTGCGGGTGGGCCGAACTCGAAATATATATACGATAACTTCAGATCCCGCTCGGCGCGTCATAGTGGCACGATTATCGGCAACTCAAAGTTTTGGCTTTCGGAATTGGGTAAGGAAGAATCCGATGCAGTGCGCTAAATGGATCAAGACTACGCTCGCTGCAGCCTTGTTTGCATTCGGGGGCGCGGCAAGCGTCGCTGATGCGGCGAATTCAGGCGCAGACAATCCGGTACACAAGCTGGAGATCGGTCGGCTGACGATTTTCCAGAAGTACTCGGAGTACCTGCGGTTCGTCTTGACTGATGGCCGGCAAATCGCCGTGACAGATACGGCGGGTTTCTATTGGCCATTGGTGAGCGCCGACATGCAGGGGCGCTTCTACATCGGCAACAGGGTCATCGATAGCGCCAATGGTCGTGTGGTAAAAACCGACGCAGATCGACGAGCCATCGTCCTCGGCGCTCATTACACCGTGTCTGCTGACGATGTTCGTCATTCGGTGAAGGTCCGGCGTGGTGGGCACGTGTGCGAAGTCGATGTCAGGAAACTGGGCCTTGATCCGGCAGACGGAAGTGCCAGCGAGTTCCTGCGCGGTGTCATCCGCTTCGTCGATGCGGACGGGCCGCTGGTCGGCCTGGTGACGTTGGGCGGCAATCAGGCCGGCGATACCCGTTATCTTGCCGTCAGTATTTCGCCCGAGACATGCGCCGTCAAATCGACCGATCTCGGCAACCCGGATTATCTGTTTGAACTGGGTTGGACACCGAACGGACATTGGTGGATAACGGGCACGACCGAGGGAACGTTGATCCGCTCCGACGATGGCATGACGTGGGTCACGACCCAATTGCCCGATACGATATCCCAGGCTGTCAGTGCGTACGTCGCCGATCCGAACCATGTCTGGCTCGCAGCCAATTATGCGCATATGGCGGACAAGGACAATCCCGAGATCGTGTATTCGGAGGATGGTGGCAAGACATGGACGCCGCTCACGTGGCAGAGCAGCTTGATGTCCCGTATCCCGCCATACTGGCTGGAAGGGCAAATGCGTTCTAGAAGCAAGCCTGTCATGAACGAGTCCAAGACTCGCTGACGCAAGTCATCGAGCGACGATGCGGACGGTCGACGTGCTCGCCGCAGTCTGCGAGTTCCTGCACCGCTCGGGCGCCTGAGCCCCCGAGCGGGCGGCGGGCCCTCAGAACGCGATCTGGATCGCGAGGTCGATCGCGAGCAGTGCGATCGAGCAGCCGATACCGAGGACCACGTTCGGCAGTCGGTGCTCGAAGTCGCGATTGTCGCGGCGCATCGCGGCGCCGAGCAGGAAGATCGCTTCGACGAATATCTGCAGCCCGACGAACAGCAGCATCAACAGATACTCGTAACCCATCTGCTTGAACCCGGCGAAGTGCATCCCGTGATCGCGGATCCATTGGCCGACGCGCAGCAGTTCGTAAACGAACAGCAAGGCGGGAAACAGGTAGCTGATGAAATAGGTCGGCGCGGTGGCGTGCCGTAGTTCGAGGTGGAAGTGCTGATGCGTGGTTGCCATCACGAATCCCTCCTTGCAACGCATGATTGCGGTCGCGACGGCGGCGCGACAACGTGCAAATAAAGGGATTACCCGAGGCGTCGTGCGCAGCCGTACGACATCAGCATACTGCTGCACGGGAAATTTGGCATGCGGTGCGTGCGGTCGTCGTAAAAATGCATCTGCGCCGCGCGCCGCGTTTATCGCGCCGCATTCGCTGAATTCGCCGGATGCGCGGCGCCAGCCGGTTGTGTGGTGCTCGATGCATGCGGCCGCCACCACTCCGGATGTTGCTCCAGATCGCCGGCCAACGCGCGCAGCGCGCTCGAGGTGCGCGCGAATTGCGTCAGCGTGAGGCGGACGTTCGATGTATTGGCACCTTGTTGCACGAGCATGGCCTGCGCGGCCGTGAACGACTGCCGCGCGGTGCCCAGCGCCGCGCGTGCATGCGGGGCGAGTTCGGTATCGAGTTGCTTGAACAGCGCATCGGTATTCACGAGCGCGGCGTTCAGATCCGTACCCATGCGATCGAGCGGCAACCGGGAAAGCGTGCCGGCGATATCGGTCATCTGGACGCGCAGGACGTCGAGCGTGCCGGGCACGGTCGGCAACACGATCGGCTCGCGATGCGTGTCGACCGAGGCCGGTGGGGCATGCGGGAACATGTCGAGCGCGACATACGAGCGGTTCGCGATCGGGTTGCCGACGCGCAGCTGGCCGCGCAAACCGCGCGCGACGAGCGTGCGCAGCAGCGCCTTGCCGGCTTCGCTGGCGCCGTTGCCGAGCGTGTCGCGGTAGCGCTGCCCGAGGCGATCGGGGTAGAGCGCCATCGTCACGCGCATCGCGACGTCGCCGCGTGCCGCATCGTATTCGGTGCCGACGGCCGTCACGTTGCCGAGTTCGATGCCGCGAAACTCCACCGGTGCGCCGATCTCGAGGCCATGCAGCGAACGATCGAAACGCATCACGACGGGGGCGGCCGGCGCGTTCGGCGTGCGCATCGCGTCGATTTCGTCGTCGGCCACGCGAAAGCGCGCGCCGTCCGGTGCCGCGACACCCGTTGCGCGTCCGGGCGGCGAGGCGAACGCAAGTGCGCCGCCGAGCAGCGCGGCGAGCGACGGCGTGTCGAGCTGCATGCCGCCCGCGCCGAGCCGCAGGCCGAGGCCGCCGGCCTGCCACCAGCGCGCATCGACGTCGACCGCTCGATCGAATGGCGCGGTGACGAACACGTCGATCGAGACGCCGTGCCCGTCGGCATCGAGCGCATAGCCGGTCACCTGGCCGACGCGTGCGCGCCGGTGATAGACGGGCGAACCGATCGCAACCGAGCCGAGCGAGACCGCGCGCAGCGTGTAGTGACGGCCGCCGTCTTCGGTGACGGGCGGCGCATCGAGCCCGGTGAACGTCGTGCGCGGTTCGCGCGAATGGCCAAGCGCGGCCGCGATGTACGAACCGGACAGCACCGCATCGAGACCGGAGAGGCCGCCGGGCCCGATGCGCGGCCGCACGATCCAGAAGCGTGAGTCCGCCGCCGCCAGTGCGTGCGCGTCGGCGTCCAGCCGCACATCGATCGTCACGCCCGGTTGTCCGCGCAACGAGCGAACGCGCGTGACGCGGCCGATGTCGACATTGCGCAGCCGCAGCGTCGATCGGCCGGCGGCCAGCCCGTCGGCGCTTGCGAAGGCGATCGAGATCGTCGGCCCGCGGTGGCCGAGCGACGCGATGCCCCATGCGAGACAGAGCGCAGCGGCCGCGAGCGGCACGATCCAGACGAGTGCCGCCCGCGTGCGGGCCGGCACGCCTCTGCGCGACACGGGCCACCACGGTGTGCCAGCGGGTTTCAGTCGAATTGCGCGACGAGTGCATCGGCGCCCTTGTCGATGCCCGTCCTGGCCGCGCTGAGCGCGCCGAAACTCGCGCCGATGTTCATCGCATTCGGATACTGCTTCGTCACGTACGCGTTGATCAGCCGGTTCGTCGCCGCATCGCGAATCTCCACCGCATACATGACCGAGCCCGTGAACGCGCCTTCGCGGCCGCGGATCGCCTGCACGCCGTTGTACACGTTACCGGCGAGATCGAAGTGCGCGAACGCGCCGGCAAACGTCGTCGTCGTCACGGCGCCCGTCAGCGTCAGCTTCACGCGCAGCGTGTCGGGGCCGGGCGTGCTCGTCAGTTCGAAGCGCTTGCCGAGCTTCTTCGCGAACGTGTCGCCCATGTACGCGGCGAGCGTCGACTTGTCCTGGTCGGTCAGGTCGCCGAACTGGTGGTCGGTGCCGCGATAGATGGCCACCGGGTCGAGGATCAGCTTCCGGTAGGTGTGCCAGTCCGCCGGCAACGCGTAGCGGTAGGGCACGCGGCCGGACTTGTCCTGCGGATCGCTGCGCAGGTACGGCGACGATTCGATGCCGCTGTAGCGGGCGGGCTGGACGCCGGCGCATCCGGCGAGCGCGACGCAGAGCGCCGCGTTGAGCAGGTGGCTGGGCTTGATCGTTCGGTTCATCTGACTCTCCGGGTCGGGGTTCGCGCCGGTAGCGCCGGGCGAAGGGGGGGGTGAAACAGGGCGGTATCGCCACGTCGGGTTGATGAACGAAAACCAACCAGACGGTTTGTTTTTGGGGCGCAGTCACCCCATGAATGCCGGGTACAACAAGCCGTCGGGCGCGGGGCATCGGCCGGACAGCCAGGCTGCAGGCCGCGCGCACATCGCACCGCGCGATGCGCGGTGCGATCCGGCGTCCGGACAAGGCCGATGCGGGAGCCGATCGTAGCACCGCCATTTCTTGAAGTAAACCGTCCAGGCGGTTTGTTTGTGGTAGACTCCGCGCACTTCCTTCATACGATCACGATCGCGCCGGTTCGGCGCGTTCGCCTTGCATGACTCCATAGCGGGGAAAGTTCATGGACAACCCGACGCGTTCCGAGCGAACGCGCACTGCCGCGATCCAGGCGGCGCTCGCGATTCTCGAGCGCGACGGCCCGGGCAAGCTCACGTTCGATGCGATTTCGCGGGAAAGCGGCATCAGCAAGGGCGGGCTGATGCATCAGTTCCGCACGAAAGGCGACGTGCTGAACGCGCTGATGGAACATCAGCAGGACTACTACCAACGATTCCAGCGCGATTACCTGGCCGCGCGCGATCCGGGGGCCGCGCAGCCGACGCTGTCCGCGCAGATCGCGACGATGCGCGAAGTGATCGACCAGCAGCCGTCGGCGGCGCTGGCGATCATGGCGGCGCTGGTCGAGGATCCCGCGCCGCTGCAGCAGGTACGCGATATCGACGCCGAGAACGCGAAGCGCATCGCGGCCGAATCCGGCGATCCCGATCTTGCGCTGCTGCGCTGGAAGGCGGCCTGGGGGCTCGCACTATCGGCGATGTTCGGGTTGTGCCCGCTGTCGTCCGACGAGCGCGCGCGGCTGTTCGACCGGCTGCTCGACGAGACGCAATGGCCGTCGGGCGGCGGCGCTGCCGCACCGGCCGCGAAAGCGTCGCGGAAAAAATGAAGCGGGCATTCGTCGCATGCGGGGTGGCGGTCGTCCGTTTCGGGCGCTCGCTGCTCGCGGTCGTGCTCGGGCGCTTGTAATTCGGTGAGCGCCTGGCCGGCCACCGGCCATTGACCACCGGCGCCGCTCAGCCTTTCGCTTCCGCGCCTTCGACGAACAGCTTCGCGACCGCCTGGAACTCCCGTTTCAGCGACAGCCCCGGCACGGTCAGCCAGCGCAGCATCGCCGCGAGATACAGGTGATGGAACCACGTCGCGAGCTGGTCGGCTCGCAGCGTGCCGTTCAGTTCGCCGGATTGCTGCCCGGCTGCGATCAGTTGCTGCCACACGAGCGCGATATCGCTGCCGTTCTCTCCACCGCTTGCCGGTTCAACCGCGCCGATGCTCAGGAAGCGATGGCGCAAATACGCGAGCAGGTACGCGGGATGCTGCTCGCACCACGCGGCCGACGCATCGAGCACGCAGCCGATGCGCGACGCGAAGGTCTTGCGCCGCGCGACGTCGCGCTGCAGATGTGCGAGATCGCGCGCGAGTTCGCCTTCCAGCCAGTGCGCGAGCACGGCTTCCTTCGTTGCAAAGTGGTTGTACAGCGTGCGCTTCGCGACATCGGCCTGTGCGGCGATCTGTTCCATCGTGACGGCGTCGTAGCCGTGCGCGTCGAACAGGCGTGCGCCGGTGGCGGCGAGATGCGCGAGCATCTGGATGCGCTTGCGCGCGCGACGGCCCGGATCATCGGTCGAAATCGGCATGACGGGGGATTGACTGAAAGTGTACGAGTTGCATTAGTATACGACGTGCATTTTTTAGAATCCACCCGTTCCCGCCGTGCACGAGGAGTCACGCATGAAGCTCGTCATCGCCACCTACGGCACCGAAGGCGACACGCGCCCGCTCGCGGCGCTCGGCCGTGCGCTGATCGACGCCGGCCATGAGGTCCGGTTGCTGGCCGACGCGGCGACGCTCGGGGCGGCCACGGCGCTTGGCGTGCCGTCGGCGCCGTTGTCCGGCGATATCCGCCGCGCAATTGCGCCGGATGGCGCGTTGGCGGATGCGGTGCGCGGGCGCGGTGGTTTCAACGACACATCGAAGGCGCTCGCGGCGATCGCCAATGCGAATACGGCCGCGTGGATGCGGGAAATCGCGGAGGCGTCGGAAGGCTGCGACGCGATCCTCGTGTCGGGGCTCGCATCGTTCGTCGGCTTGTCGGTGGCCGAGTATCGCGGCGTGCCGGCGATCGGCACCGGCATGATCCCGATCACACCCACTACGGCATTCGCATCACCGTTCCTGCCGCCGCAGAAGCTGCCGCGCTGGCTGAACCGCGCGAGCCACCGGTTCGTGAACGCGCTGTTGTGGCAGGCGTTCAGGAAGGCGACGAACGCGGCGCGCGCCAGCGTGTGCGGATTGCCGCCGCGCAGGCAGGTATGGACCGATCATCCGATGCTGTACGGCGTGTCGCCGGCGCTGCTGTCCGGCCCTGGCGACTGGCCGCCGAACGTGCAGGCATGCGGCCAGTGGCGGATCGATGCGCATGCCTGGGCGCCGCCGTCCGAACTCTCGGCTTTTCTCGAAGCGGGCGATCCGCCCGTGTACATCGGCTTCGGCAGCATGGCCGGCTTCGATCGCGTCGCGATGGTCGATGCGCTCGTGCGCGCGCTCGCCGGCCGGCGAGCGTTGTTCTATCCGGGCTGGAGCGGTATCGACGTGTCGATGCTGCCCGCGCACGTTCACGTGATCGGCGATACGCCGCATGACTGGCTGTTCCCGCGCGTGTCGATGGCGATCCATCACGGCGGGTCGGGCACCACGCATTCGGCTGCGCGGGCCGGCATTCCGTCGGTCGTCGTGCCGTTCGCGGGCGATCAGTTCTTCTGGGCGAACCGGCTGCAAAAACTCGGCGTGGCCGATGCGCCGGTCGCGGGGCGGCGCATGGACGCTGCCGCGCTGGCGCAGGCCATCGCGTTTGCCGAACGGGACGAAACGACAGCGCGTGCGCTCGAACTCGGCGCGCGCATCGCGCAAGAGGAAGGTTTGAAGCGGGCCGTCAGTGCGATCGAGCGATGGGGGCAGCCGGGCGCGCGGTAAGCCCGCGCATCACCGTCAGAAATGCCCGGTGAACCGGTAACGGCTGCCCGGGTGCCACAGGTTGGCGACCGACGCGACCAGCCCCTGCGACCACGTGCGCCGATGCAGCAGCAGGCACGGCTCGCGGTCGTCCATCGTCAGGTGGCGGCGCGTTTCGGTGTCGGGCATCGCGGCCTCGATCCGGTATTCGACCCGCTGCAGCGGCGCGACGCGCGTCAGGTATTGGTTCGGCGTCGTCGTCGTGAAGTCCTGCAACGCGTATTCCGGCGCGCAGGCCGGATTGACCCAGCGTTCCTCGAGCTGCACGGGCGTGTCGTTCTCGAAGTGCAGCACGCGCGAATGGAAGATCGGGCTGCCGGTGTCGATCTGCAGCTCGTCGGCGAGCTTCGTATCGGCGACGGCCGCGCCCACTTGCAGCACCTGCGCGCGATAGCCGTGGCCGCGCGCGGCGACTTCGTCCGAGATGCTGCGGATCGCGACGAGCGTCGATTCGTACTTCGGCGACGCGACATACGTGCCGGAGCCGCGCGTGCGCGTGAGCACCTGCTCGGCGGTCAGCTCGCGCAGCGCACGGTTGACGGTCATCCGCGCGACGTTGAATTCGCGCGCGAGCTCGTTCTCCGACGGCACCTGGTCGCCTTCGGCCCATTCGCCGGCATGAATGCGCGCGAGGATGAAGTCCTTGATTTCCTGATAGATCGGTGTGGTCATGGGATCACGATTCCAGAGTCGGCAGCGGCCCGCCGCCGAATGCCGATCCGGCGCGCGCCCGGCGCCGAGTGTACCGGTTTCGCGGACGCGCGGGCCCGGATTTCCCGAATGATCCCTGTTCGGCCGGCGCGCGTCCATGCGGGATTGCACAGAGCGGCCGGCCTTTCGCAGCCGGCGCGCGGTCAGAACCGATGCCGGATGCCGACCGTCCCGACCACCTGCGTGTTGTTCGACGAAGCCGCGAGCCCCGTGACGTTCGCGAAGCCGAGCGTTGCGCCCGCCGGCACGCCGAACTGGTGCTGGTAGACGGTTTCCGCGTACACGTCGGTGCGCTTGCTCAGCGCATAGTCGGCCATCAGCGTCACCTGATGCCATTTCGGCCGATGGCTGCCGGTTGCGTCGTCGTAGCGGCCGTTGGTAAACGTATAGGCGCCCGCGAACGAGACGGCCGGCGTCAGCGCATAGCGTGCGTTGACCTCGAAGTTGTCGAAACGCAGCGCGTTCAGCGCGCCGGCCAACGACGACGCGGCCGTTTCATCGAACATCGAATGCGTCCACAGCGCGCCGACCGTCAGCCGGTCGAACGCATAGCTGCCGCCCGCGCCCATCACGCGCTGGCGCACGGCCGGGAAGTTCGGCCCGTCGTTGGTCGACAGCGCACCGCCGGCCGTCAGCCCGCCGCGGTTGAGCTGCAGGTACGCGGCGCCGAGGCTGACCGGCCCGTTCGCATACGATACGCCCGCGCTGTACGCGCGGTTGTTCGCGAAGCCGCCGGCCGCGTTGCTGAACCCGTACAGGCCGCCGAACTGCCAGCCGGCGAGTGTCGGGCTCGTGTATTTCACCGCGTTGTCGATGTAGAACGAATCGTCGATGTTGTCGTTGTCGAACGGGTGCGACGCGAGGTTGTTGCCGTCGCCGTTGTTCGCCATCGCGAGCGGGCCGAGGTAGTCGACCACGGCGTCGTATTGGCGGCCGAGCGTCAGCGCGCCGTACTGGTCGCTCTGCAGGCCGACGTACGCGCGGCGGCCGAACATCGTGTTCTTGTAGGACTGCGTGCCGTTGTTCAGGTTGAAGCCGTTCTCGAGGCGGAACAGCGCATGCAGGCCGCCGCCGAGATCCTCGTTGCCGCTCAGCCCGAAGACCGTATTCGACAGCAGGCCGCTGCCTTGCTGCCACGCGCTTTTACCCGACTGGTTGTTCGTATAGACGATACCCGCATCGAGCATCCCGTAGAGCGTGACGCTGCTTTGCGCATGCGCGGCAGCGCTGAGGAATGCGAGGGAGAGGGTACCGACGACTGCTTTTTTCATTGTGAGTGCTTCCTGGAAAGGCCCGTAGCGACGGGAACGACGATCCGGCGCGCGTGCCGGCGGCGGATGGGCGCGGCTCGTGACGAACCGCGCGCGCTCGCACCGGAAACGCGCGTTCGAATCGATGAAAGGGGAGCCGGCGCGTGACGCGTGTCACGCGCGGCGCAATGGATGCCGGCTAATGCTGCAGCAGGCGGATCGTGCCGAATTCGGCGGCCGGCAGCACGCGGAGGATCGACAGGATGGCCGGCGACGCCTGCGAACGCGCGACTTCGAGCTCGATGCAGGCACGCCCGGTGCGCTTGTCGATCGCGGCCGTGTAGAAATTGAGCGCGGCGCCGACGGCCTGATGCAGCAGGCGCCGCACGACGGCGAGGTTGTCCGATTCGACGCGGATCGACAGCAGCACGAGTTCGTCGGCAGGGTACCGGCGCCGCGAACGAACGGGCGGCAGGGCGCGTGAACTGGCGGATTCGATTCTGGTCGGTTTCATGCTGGCACCCCCGGGTCGCATCGTGCTCCGCACCGCGGAGATTTCGTCTTGGACATGCCGCCCATTCTAGGAATCGCGGCGGCGATACGGTGTATAGACTCGAACCGACCCTGAAAAGAACGCATAAAAACGCTATCGCCACCGGCTTTCGTCTTTACAGCTTTTTTATTCCTTGTAAAGAAATTGAACACCGCTTTGATACGCGGATTTCTACACTGTCGCATCCCATTCGCCAGATGAGCATGGGGGCGTCACACGGGCCTGCGCCGACACGGCGAGGCCCGATACGCCGACGATCGCGCGGCGAGGCCGCGCATATGAAAAAAGGGGAAAGCCATGTTGTGGATCACCGGCGCGTTGTCGCTCGCGCTCTTTATCTATCTGTTTCATGCGTTGATCAAGCCCGAGCGGTATTGATCGGCGCGATTCAACAGGAATTCGAAAATATCGGTGAATGTCATGAGCGATCTGCTTTTCATTTTGTTCACGCTCGCGTTCTTTGCCTTGACGGCCGGTTTCATCACCGGCCTTGACCGGATCTGAGCGAGCGTCGACATGTTCAACAATCTCATTCAATTCGCGATCGTTCTCGCGATCATGCTGGCGCTGGTGCCCGTCGTCGGGAAGTGGCTCGCGCACGCCTTTACGAGCCCGCGCCACGCGTGGGTCGAACGCCGTACCTATGCGCTGCTCGGCGTGAATCCCGACGAAGCGATGTCGTGGCAGCGCTACGGGATGGTGCTGCTGCTCAGCAATGCCGGGATGATGCTGGTCGGCTACCTGCTGCTGCGCATCCAGGACGCGCTGCCGTTCGACGCGCTGCAGCGCGCGGCGCAAAGCCCCGACCTCGCGTTCAACACCGCCGCGTCGTTCATCACGAACACGAACTGGCAGGCGTATGCGGGCGAGAGCAGCCTGTCGAACTTCTCGCAGATGGCCGTCATCACGTTCCTGATGGTGGTCAGCGCGGCGACCGGCGTCGCGGCCGCGGGCGGCTTCATCCGCGGGCTGAGCCGCAAGAGCGCGGCGGACATCGGCAACTACTGGGTCGACTTCACGCGCGTGACCTATCGCGTGCTGCTGCCGCTCAGCTTCGTGATGGCGCTCGTGTACGTGTGGCAGGGCATGCCGCAGACGCTCGCGTCCGATGCGTGGGCGACCACGCTCGAAGGCGCACGCCAGCAGATCGTGATGGGGCCGGTTGCGAGCCTCGAATCGATCAAGCATATCGGCACGAACGGCGGCGGCTTCTTCAGCATGAACGCCGCGCACCCGTTCGAGAACCCGACGCCGCTCACCAACACGCTGCACATGCTGTCGATGCTGCTGATTCCGTCCGCGCTGACCTACGCGCTCGGCACGATGATCGGCCGGCGCCGCCAGGGCTGGGTGATTCTCGGTGCGTTCGTCGTGATGTTCGTCGGCTTCCTGGCCGTGATCTATTCGGCCGAGCAGCACGGCAATCCGCTCGTGACCGGGCTCGGCGTCGACCAGCAGATGAGCGCCGTGCAGCCGGGCGGCAACATGGAAGGCAAGGAGATGCGCTTCGGCATCGCGCAGACGAGCCTGTTCGCCACCGTCACGACGGCCGCGACTACCGGTTCGGTCGATGCGATGCATGACTCGCTGACGCCGCTCGGCGGGCTCGTGCCGATCGCGCAGATGATGCTGAACAACGTGTTCGGCGGCGACGGTGTCGGGCTGATCAACCTGTTCACGTTCGCGATCCTCACGGTGTTCCTGGTCGGGATGATGATCGGGCGCACGCCGGAATTCCTCGGCAAGAAGATCGAGGCGCGCGAGATGAAGCTCGTGATGCTCGCGGTGCTCGCGCATCCGTTCAGCATCCTCGGCTTCACCGCGGTGGCGTCGATGCTGCACTCGACGATGGACAGCCTCGCGAACCTCGGTCCGCACGGCTTCAGCGAAGTGCTGTACGCATACACGTCGGGCACGGCCAACAACGGTTCGGCATTCGCGGGCCTGAACGCGAACACGCCGTTCTTCAACACGACGATCGGCTTCGCGATGCTGATCGGCCGTTACCTGACGCTGCTGCCGATGCTCGCGGTCGCGGGCAGCCTCGCCGCGAAGAAGAGCGTGCCGGAAAGCGCGGGCACGCTGTCGACGTCGACGGGCCTGTTCGCCGGCCTGCTGATCTTCGTGATCCTGGTCGTCGGTGGCCTCACGTTCCTGCCGGCGCTCGCGCTCGGCCCGGTCGTCGAGCACCTGATGATGTCGGGCGGCCAACTGTTCTGAGGAAAACATCATGATGCAAGGCAATCGCCAGGCAGCGGCCACCGCCGCGCCGGCACCCGGTTCTTCGTTCGGCGCGGCGACGCGCGGCCTCGTGCGGCCCGTGATCGCGTCGTCGGTGCTGTTCATGCTCGTCACGGGGATCGCGTATCCGCTGCTCACCACGGGCGTCGCGAACGTGCTGTTCCCGTCGCAGGCGCGCGGCAGTCTCGTGCAGCAGAACGGCACGACGGTCGGCTCGGCGGTGATCGGGCAGTACTTCACGCGCGCCGGCTACTTCCACGGGCGGCCGAGCGCGACGACCGGCACCGATCCGGCCGATCCGTCGAAGACGGTCGACCAGCCGTACAACGCGGCCGGCAGCGGTGCCAGCAACCAGGGCGCCACCAGTAAGAAGCTGCTCGCGGATATCGCGCAGCGTGTGCGCGCGTACCGGCAGGAGAACGCGCTCGCCGCCGGCACGCCGGTGCCGGCGGATGCCGTGACCGCGTCGGCATCGGGGCTCGATCCCGAGATCTCGGTCGCGAACGCGCGGCTGCAGGCGGCGCGGGTGGCGCAGGCGCGCGGCGTCGATGCCGCACAGGTCACGGCGCTGGTCGACCGGATCGCCTCGCCGCGCCAGCTCGGCGTGCTCGGCGAACCGCGCGTGCGCGTGCTCGACCTGAACCTGGCGCTGGACCGCGCATTCGGCCACGCGGCCGGCGCGAAGCAATAGCAGGAACCACGGAGTCACTCATGTCCCATATCGAAACCCCGATCAATCCGGCGGCCATGCCGGTCGGCGGCGTGCCGCCGATGCGCTGGACGGCCGTACTGCGCGAGGCGTTCCGCAAGCTTGCGCCGCGCGTGCAGTTGAAGAATCCCGTGATGTTCGTCGTGTATCTCGGCAGCATCGTCACGACCGTGCTGTGGCTGCAGGCGCTGACCGGCACGGGCGATGCGCCGGCCGGCTTCATCTTCGCGGTCGCGTGCTGGCTGTGGTTCACCGTGCTGTTCGCGAACGCGGCCGAGGCGCTGGCCGAAGGGCGCGGCAAGGCGCAGGCCGACGCGCTGCGCGCGGCGCGCAAGCGCGTGTACGCGAAGGTGCTCGACGAGCCGAAGCAATTCGGCAGCACCAGCCATCGCGTGCCGAGCGACGAGCTCGCCGCCGGCAGCATCGTGCTCGTCGAAGCCGGCGACACGATCCCCGCCGACGGCGAAGTGATCGACGGCGTCGCGTCGGTCGACGAATCGGCGATCACCGGGGAATCCGCGCCGGTGATCCGCGAGTCGGGCGGCGATTTCTCGTCGGTGACGGGCGGCACGCGCGTGCTGTCCGACTGGATCATCGTGAAGATCACCGCGCAACCGGGCGAGGCCTTTCTTGACCGGATGATCGCGATGGTCGAAGGCGCGAAGCGCGGCAAGACGCCGAACGAAGTCGCGCTGACGATCCTGCTCGTCGCGCTGACGATCATCTTCCTGCTCGTGTGCGTGACGCTGCTGCCGTTCTCGCAGTTCAGCGTGCTGCTGAACGCGTCGGGCACGGCGGTGAGCCTGACCGTGCTGATCGCGCTGCTCGTGTGCCTGATTCCGACGACGATCGGTGCGCTGCTGTCGGCGATCGGCATCGCGGGGATGAGCCGCATGATGCGCGCAAACGTGCTCGCGACGTCGGGCCGCGCGATCGAGGCGGCCGGCGACGTCGACGTGCTGCTGCTCGACAAGACCGGCACGATCACGCTCGGCAACCGCGAGGCCGTGCAGTTCCGGCCCGCGCCGGGCGTGGACGAGCGTGCGCTGGCCGAGGCCGCGCAACTGTCGTCGCTCGCCGACGAGACACCCGAGGGGCGCTCGATCGTCGCGCTCGCGAAGCAGCGCTTCTCGCTGGACGTGTCGGCGGCCGCCGGCAGCATCACGGTGCCGTTCAGCGCACGCACGCGGATGAGCGGCCTCGATATCGGCGAGCGCCAGGTGCGCAAGGGTGCGGCGTCCGCGATTCGCGCACACGTCGATGCGCTCGGCGGGGCATTCCCGCACGCCGTTGAGACGGCCGTCAACGATGTCGCGCGGCGCGGCGGCACGCCGCTCGTCGTCGCCGACGGTGCGCGCGTGCTCGGCGCGATCGAGCTGAAGGACATCGTCAAGCACGGGATCGGCGCGCGTTTCGCGGAGCTGCGCAAGGTCGGCGTGAAGACCGTGATGATCACCGGTGACAACCGGCTCACCGCGGCCGCGATCGCGGCGGAAGCCGGCGTCGACGACTACCTTGCCGAAGCGACGCCCGAAGACAAGCTGCGGCTGATCCGCGAGCACCAGGCGAAGGGCCATCTCGTCGCGATGACGGGCGACGGCACCAACGACGCGCCGGCACTCGCGCAGGCCGACGTGGCCGTCGCGATGCACAGCGGCACGCAGGCGGCGAAGGAGGCGGCCAACATGGTCGACCTCGACAGCAACCCGACGAAGCTGATGCAGGTGGTCGAAGTCGGCAAGCAGATGATCATGACGCGCGGTGCGCTGACCACGTTCAGCGTCGCCAACGATCTCGCGAAGTATTTCGCGATCATCCCGGCCGCGTTCGTCGCGACCTATCCGGCGCTCGGCGCGCTGAACGTGATGGGGCTGCACAGCCCGACGTCGGCGATCCTGTCGGCGGTGATCTTCAATGCGCTGATCATCGTCGCGCTGATCCCGCTCGCGCTGAAAGGCGTGAAGTATCGCGCGGAGCCGGCCGAGAAGCTGCTGGGGCGCAACCTGCTGATCTACGGCGTGGGCGGGATCATCGCGCCGTTCATCGGCATCAAGCTGATCGACATGCTGTTGACGCCGTTTATCTGACCGAACGCGCCGTCGCGGCCCCGCTCACGCCTTCGCGGCGTGCGCGGGGCCGTTCGGCGTTTCAATTGCCGGAAGCGATCATGGATGTGAATGTGAACGTGAGCGAAGCGAATCGACGGGCAACGGGGCCGCGGGACACCGCCGCCCGGCGCAGCGGGGACGGCGTGCGCCGCGACCGCTGGCGCGGCGTGCTGCGCGCGTGC
>NZ_JAAGPM010000012.1:0-100101 GCF_017104865.1 Burkholderia sp. Ac-20349 | reverse complement strand
CCGCAGCCCGAGCTGCCGAGCAGCGCGAACAGCTCGTTCTTGGCGATCGTCAGGTTCACGTTGTCGACGGCCGTGCTGTCGCCGAATTTCTTCACGACGTTTTCGATGCGCACGAACGCGTCGTTCGGCTTGAGCATGTCCGTCGCCGGGCGATGCATCGCATCAGGTGTACTGAATGAATCCCGTTTCATGATGGTCCGTTTTAAGCAGGTCAGCGAATCTCAGGCGTCAGGCGCAACCGGTCGGGCGGTCGCGCGGTGCGGGCGGAGAGGGATCGAGCGATTCCTCGTCCGGAACGAATGGCGCAACGAAACAGATGTGGGGGAACGCACGGCGATCGACGGCAATCAGTCGCGACCGGCCGGGGTCGCCGCGCTGGCTGTCATCATGATTTCATCGGTTTTCATCGGGCTTTCCGCACGTTTCTGTCGTCTCCAGTGCGAATTTTTAAACCCGTCAAAAACCTTTTGGATCGCGGATTTCCGTTCCGGACATTGAACGGGATCGATGTTTGGGAGGGTGGAAAAACGGGGACACGAGCCGGCCCCGAGCAGCAGCGCGGGCGCCCGGCGGCACGGGCGCCGCCGGGTAAAACGGAGGGTGGGGAAAACGAGCAGCCGGGCGGCTGCCACGCGCGGCCGATGCGCCGCGCGGATCACGTCACTTCGCGTTCAGTTCCTTCCAGCGCCGGTAGACGTTGATCGCATCGCCGTGCTTCTGCTGCACCATCGGCAACCGGCGTTCGTCGATCGGCTTCGCATATTCGGCATAGAACGTGTCGAGCTCGAAATACTGGCGGTCGTCGCGGTAGAACGGCGCGTAATCCTCGCGCGTCGTGATGTAGATCACGCGCTTCGGGCTGCAGTAGTACAGCGAGCCGAGGCACATCGGGCACGGGCTCGCGAGAATGTAGATCTCGCAGTCGGTCAGGTGCTCGGTGCCGAGCTTGCGGCACGCGTCGCGCACCGCGAGGATCTCGGCGTGCGCGGTCGGGTCGCTCGTCTGCGCGACGAGGTTCGGGCTCTCCGCGACGACCTCGCCGTCGCGGACGATCACCGTCGCGAACGGGCGGCCGCCCTCTTCCACGTTCTTCATCGCAAGATCGATCGTGCGTTTCACAAAATCCATGGCTGCGTCCTCGTTGAAACGGAATGGCGGACCGTGCGCCGGCCGGCAGCCGACGCACGTCGGGCAGGACCCTGCGCGGCACCGCTGCCGCGGCGCCGCACGGGCGTCAGAACGGCTTGGTCGGCAGGTACTTGCCGTCGAGCGTGATCACCGCGCGCGACCCGCCTTCGGGATCGTCGACCTTCTTCACGTCGAGCCGGAAATTGATCGCGCTGATGATGCCGTCGCCGAACTTCTCGTGCACGAGTGCCTTCAGCGTCGTGCCGTACACCTGCAGCATTTCGTAGAAGCGGTAAATGGTCGGGTCGGTCGGCACGCGATCGTCGATGCTGCCGCGCAGCGGGATCGTCTGCAGCAGCAGCACCGCGTCGTCGTCGAGGCCGAGCTTGTCGGCGACGCTGCGCGCCGCGTCCGCCGGCAGCGCATGCTGGCCGAGCAGTGCGGCCGTCACGAACGCTTCGCTCAGGCCCGTGCCTTCGGTGAGCTGCGCGAACGACAGGTTCTTGCGCGCCTTCGCGAGCACGACGGTCTCGGCAAGCGCGTGGCGGGCAGTCTGACTGTGCTGGGACTGGATCATGGCAATTCCTCGTGGTGGGGTGGGAGCAATTCAGGCCGCGACGGGGAGCGTCGCGGGCGTCGCGCGGACCTCGGGATGGTCCGCTAGGGAGACGAACCGGCCGGTCGCGCCGTCATGGGCGTCGATGCAGCCCGATTCGATGTCGTAGACCCAGCCGTGCAGCGCGAGCCGCCCTTCTTCTAGCGCGAGCCGCACGGCAGGGTGCGTCTTCAGGTTGGCCAGTTGCGCGACGACGTTCTCGCGCACCATCGAGTCGATCCGCTCGCGTTCGCTGCGATGCGTGCGCGCCTCGTTCACGACGCGCGCGGAATCGGCATAGCGCAGCCAGTGGCCGACGGCCGGCATGTGGTCCATGCACTGGCAGGTGGCAATCGCGGTCATCGCGCCGCAATCGGAATGGCCGCAGATCACGACGTCGGTCACGCGCAGCGCGGCCACCGCGTATTCGACCGACGCCGACACGCCGCCCGGCTCGGGGCCATATGACGGCACGATGTTGCCGGCATTGCGAATCACGAACAGGTCGCCCGGTTCGCGCTGCGTGACGAGTTCGGGCACGAGCCGGCTGTCCGAGCACGAGATGAACAGCGCCCGCGGATTCTGGCTGCGCGCGAGATCGCGGAACAGCGCGGCGCGCGCCGGATACGCATCGCGCTGGAACTTCAGGAAGCCTTCGATGATGTCCTTCATCGCGTGTTCTCCGGTGCGGGTGAAATCGATGAAGGGCAGGTTACGCCGCACTTCCAATAACGTAAAAGACTGATTTATGATCCACCGGATAAGCAGGACTTATAGGAACCGCCATGCTGCTGCGCCATATCCACTACTTCCTGGCCGTCGCCGAGCATCGCAGCTTCACGCGCGCGGCCGCCGCGCTGCATGTGTCGCAGCCCGCGCTGTCCCAGCAGATTCGCCAGCTCGAGGAAACGCTCGGCGCGCAACTGTTCGACCGTACCGGGCGCGTGACGCGGCTGACCGACGCCGGCGACGTGTATTTCCGCTATGCGCGGCAGGCGCTGCACGATCTCGCGGAAGGCCGGCGCGCGATTCACGACGTGCAGGATCTGAGCCGCGGGGCGCTGCGGATCGCGGTCACGCCGACCTTCACGAGCTATCTCGTCGGGCCGCTCGTCGAGGCGTTTCACGGCCGCTACCCGGACGTGTCGCTGTCGGTGCGCGAGATGTCGCAGGAGCGCATCGAGGCGCTGCTCGTCGACGACGAGCTCGATGTCGGGATCGCGTTCGACGAGGTGCAGACGGCGGATATCGAAGCGCAAACGTTGCTGGTCGAAACGCTCGCGCTCGTCGTGAGCCGCCGGCATGCGCTCGCCGCGAAACGCAAGGCCGGCCTGCGCGCGCTGCACGATGCGCCGCTCGTGCTGCTGACGGCCGAGTTCGCGACACGCGTGCAGATCGACCGCTATTTCCGCGAGCACGACGTGCGCCCGCGCGTGTTGATGGAGGCCAATTCGCTGGGGGCGGTGATCGAGATCGTGCGCCGCACGAATCTCGCGACGCTGCTGCCCGCGACGATCGCGACCGGGCACGACGATCTCGTCGCCATCGCGCTCGATCCGGCCGTCCTGCGGCGCACGGCCGTGCTGCTGCAGCGCAAGGGCGCGTACCGGAGCGCGGCCGCGCGCGCGTTCGTCGAACTGGCGTTGGCCCACGGGGCGGGGCCGGTCAGGCGCGCGCGATGACCTCGGCCGCCGGGGCGCGCGTCACGCGCCCGGGCACCGCCAGCAACCGTTCGTCACAAACGATTCGAATCACGGGAACATCGACATGTCGAACCTGATACGCCGCATGACGCTCAACCCGCTTGCCATCGCAACGCTGCTGGTCGGTGCAGCCTGGTGGGTCCATGCACAGACGCGCGCCGACGGCCCGTATCGGGTCGTGGGATTCAACTACACCGATCGTGGCGTCTACAGCTTCGTGGTCGACGGCTTCGGCGCCGGCAGCGTGCACGCGCGCCAGTTTGGCGGCGGGGGCGGCACCGTGTGCTGCATGAGCGTGCCGCGTGGCAAGAAGACCTGGCACGTGAGGATCACGTACGATCTGACACCCGACGAAGACGCCCGGAACCAGGCGCCTGAAGTCATCGAAACCGACGTCGCCGTGCCGGCATTGCCGAACCGGCACGACGGCTATATCGAGTTTCATTTCCTGCCCGGCCGCCAGATCGAGGCCCGATGGGTCGCGTACCCGACGATGCCGCGCATGCACGCCAGCGATTGACCGGGCAGCGGCAGCGTGCGGACGCCGCTCGGCCGGGCAGGATACGCGCCCGGCGTTGCGTCAGTTCATCAGTTGTACCCGAGAATCGCCACTGCCGCGACGTCCGGCCGATCGGTCGTATTCCCGACGAGCGACGTCATCGGTTCCTGCAGCACAGCCTGATACGACGTCACGCGCGGCGCTTCCGGCGCGCCCGGCTCATCCAGTGCCGGTTCGTCGAACGCGGCATCGAAACCGCTGTAAAACCCCGGTTGGGTCTGCGAAAAAGTCATCTCCACTCCTTTACCTGATCATGTTTTTGATGTTCTAACCAACCTGCTTCAATACCGCCGCCTGCACCGGCGTGCCGTCGTGCGCGGCCTCCGATCGCGCCAGCTGCGCGCGCGTGCGCCGCGTGATGTGAATCACCGCGAACACGACCGGCGCGATCAGCAGGCCCTCCGCCAGTTCGGGATCGACCGGCAGGTTCATCACGTGCAGCGCCTTGAACGCCGCCGTCGCGAGCGACAGCACGTAGTACGAAATGGCCGCCACCGACAGCCCTTCGACCGCGTGCTGCAGATGAAGCTGATTGCGCGCGGTGCGCTCCATGCCCGCCAGCAGGCGTGTCACGTCCTTTTCCTGCGCGAGATTCACGCGCGTGCGCAGCAGGTCGACCGCCCGCGCGATCCGCGCGGCGATCTGCTCGTGGCGCGCCCATACGCTGCGGCAGGTTTCCATCGCCGGCGCGAAGCGCCGCTCCATGAATTCGGCGATCGTCGGCATCCCTTCGATACGCTCCTCGCGCAGCTCGTGGATACGCGCCAGCACGAGCTTTTCGTACGCACGCGACGCGCTGAAGCGCGCGCCCGATCCCGACAGCGATTCGACCCGCACCGCGAGATGCGTGAGCTTGACGAGCAGTGCCGTGTCGTCGCCGTCGGCCCCGCTCGCGTCCATCCGCTGCATCAGCGTGTGCAGCGCCGCGTGGATCTCGTCGAGCTCGCGGCTCATCCGGCGCGCGACGGGCAACGCCAGCAGCGCCATCATCCGGTAGGTTTCGATTTCATACAGGCGCTGCAGCAGCCGGCCGCCCTGCTCCTCGCGGAAATCCTCGTCGACGACGAGAAAACGCATGAAGCCGTCGTCGCGCACATGCCAGTCGCAGAACACCTTGCCGCCGCCGAGCACGTTGCTGCCGACGAGCGCGGGGCCGTCGATCCAGCGGCGCAGGTCGCCGCAGACGAGCCGCGCGGCATCGCCCGTCAGCAGCTCCATGCGCACCGCGACGAAGCGGATGCCGGCCAGCCGCGCGAACCACGCGGCCGGTATGCCTTCGATCGCGAGATCGTCGAAATAACCGGTGTCGCGACGCGGTGCGACGAACGTGAAGGTCGAGAATTCGGTGTGGCGTTCCCACTTCAGGTGCCAGCCGCTCGGCGACTGCACCGCGTAGTGCGTCGCGCCTTCGTGCGGCGCGGCAATGCCGGTATCGCGGCACAGCGCGTGCAGCAGCGTTTCGTGGATGTCGGGCTGGCCGTCCGCGTAGATCGCGTAATGCGTGAGCGACACGGCTTCGGCGAGCCGCAGGAACGGCCGGGCATGCAATTCCGCGGCCAGTGCGGCGCGCAACGGATGGTCCATCATCGATACCCCACGCTTTCCTGTTCAGTGCTGCACGCCGGATCGACCGGCCGGAGCGCCGCGCCGCCCTCGGGCGAAACGTCAGCGTGAGCTCACTATGGCAGACACACAGCAACAATAAAAACGCATAATGCTGATCGTTACGTTCAGTTTTCCTGATACCCTTGACGTCCCCCTCCGGCTAAAGGCGGAGGATTCCCACATCTGGCGATGCACGTCCGCATCGGAGAATGTTCAGCGCAGCGTTGGTATCTCGATCATGCTCGACACCACAGTCACTGCAGGTCCACTCTCTTATTCTCAGTCCCGCGATGCCTTTCGGCCGCGTCGTGCTGTCTTTCGATCCGCACGCCGAACAGGACTGGGTAGAACCGCTTTCGTCGACTTCCTCGAACGTGGCCCCGTGCGCGATCGCCTTGTAGCGGAGCTTGCTGCGGAAGGACGACCAGGATGCGTCGTAAACGCTTCTCGCCATCCTAGTTCTGGCGAGCTTGGCAGCCGACACGTTGCCGACCGCGAGGTAATCGAAGCGCCGCACCAGATTGAGCGCGAGCTTGTGCTGGAAATCGGCTCGGGCATTCGCCACCTTCGCGTGCAGCTTCGCGATATGCCGTTTGTGTTTTCGCGCGCGTTGGGCTTTCGCCAGCTTTTCGGCCGCACGCTGACCATACCGGTCGTTAGGCAACTTTTCGCCGGTCGAAAGTGTGGCGAAGTCTTTCAGGCCGAGATCGATACCAACACCGGAACGGACCGGGCGGGCCCGAACATCGGGCATCTCGATCGCGATGTTGAGAAACCAGTTGCCGCGCGCATCCTGAGCAAAGTTGGTTCCATCCTTGATCTTGCCTTCGGGAAGCGGTCTGCTGTTGAACACGCGAAACGTGTTACCGGCGAAACGGAACGCGTCACCCTCGCGCTTCAGGTCACGGCCCTTCAGCGGCACCCAGCCCAGCGATTTCCTGCCGCGATAGCGCAGGTAGGGCCGACGGTGCTGGCTGCGCGACTTCGCATATTGCTCGCACGTCGCGTTGATCGTGCCGGAGTGGATGCCGAGTGCCTTGCTGCTCCCCGTCGTCAGCACGTTCAAGTCGAAACCCGTCGGCCACTTCTTGCTCCACTTGAGCGCGTGCTTCTGCGTGTCATTGCAGAAGTTCCAGACGTAGTTCACCGCACGGCTCTGCTTGTTGAGCAGTCCGTTGAGCGACTTCACGCGGTAGCGGTAGACAAGGATCATGCAGGTGATCCTAACTCGTGGAAGAAGCTGCCTGTCAACTGCGCTCCTTTCCTTCCCGCCATCCGCCCCGAAGGAAGTCCCCTTGGGGGAAATGGCGGGGTCTCTCGGAGTAAATTCTGATGAAGATGCTCGATCACGACGTGCTGGCCACCGTCGTCGCCGTCGCGGAGACCGGCAACATGACCCGCGCCGCCGAGGCCGTGAACCGCTCGCAGTCGGCCGTGAGCATGCAGATCAAGAGCCTGGAAGACGCGATCGGCCGGCCGCTGTTCGTGCGCAAGCCGCGCAGCATCGTGCTGACGCGCGAGGGCGAGGTGCTGCTGGGATTCGCCAGACGAATGCTGGCGCTGCGCGACGAGGCGTGGGCGGCCGTGGTGCGGCCGGAAGTGACCGGCAAGGTCGTGATCGGTGTGCCGGACGACTATGCGTCGTCGCTGCTGCCGTCGGTCCTGAAGAAATTCTCGGCGACCTACCCGAAGGTCGAGATCCAGGTGATGGGGCTGCCGAGCAGCGCGCTCGCGCCGCTGATCAAGGAAGGCACGGTCGACCTCGTCTGCGGCACGCGGATCAAGGGGCTGTCCGGCGACTTCATCCGCCACGAGCCGATGGCGTGGGCCGCGATGACGAACGGGCCGCGCGTGTGGGAAGAGCGGCCGCTGCCGATCGCGGTGTTCATGCCGGGCAGCGTCGCCCGCGAGAACGCGATCCGCAGCCTCGAACGGGCGAAGGTGCCGTACCGCACCTCCTATGAAAGCCCGAGCCTGCTCGGGCTGCTCAGCATGGTCGAGGCCGGCCTCGCGGTCGCGCCGCTCGCGCGCTGCGCGATTCCCGCGCAACTGTCGATGCTCGGCCGCTCGCACGGGCTGCCCGACCTGCCGCCGCTCGAGCTGATCCTCGCGCGCAGCACGAAATCGAAGCGGCCGCCGTGCGACTTTCTCGCGGAACAGCTGATGGAGGACCTGCAGCGCCAGACCGGGCAGACCGGCGACGCGTGATCAGCGCGTCGCGCCGAATCCGGCCGCGCCGAGCGCCGCGTTGACGTTCGCGGCCACCGCATCGACGAGCGCCTCCAGCGTATCGCCGCGCACCTGCGTACGCTCCGGTGCGACGTGCTCCGTGCGTTGCCAGCCCCACTGCGCGCCCGACGCGACCGACAGCGTCGCGCCGAAGCGGTTGCCGTGGCGGCGGCCGAAGGTGCTCACGCGTCGCTCGGCCACGTAGTCCTGTTCAGGCAGACACAGCCGGATCTCGACCGCGACCTGATCGCGATCGTTGACGCGCGCGGCCGGGCTCACCGTCGGCGCGAACACCTTGCCGATCCGCCAGGTCACGCAGGTCTCCCAGGCCGCGAGCGGCCCGCCGTCCGCATCGACCCGCTCGGTGTCGACCGACCACTGATGCCCGTCGGGCACGACGATCGCCTGATGCAACAGCACTTCGGCCACGCGCACCGTCGTCACGAGCTGACGCGCGAGTTGCTGGCCCGACGGCAGCGACGCCGTCCGGACGCGACGGCTGGCCGGCCGCGCGACAGAAATTTCTTCCGTGAGGTACATGAATGCTCCGTATTCAGGATCGGCGCCGCGCGCGATGCGACGCGCGCCTGTCCGCCACCTGTTCGCGGCCGGCGCGGCGACTGGCGCCCCGACCGCGAATCACCCGCGCCATCGGCGAGCGGGCACCCGCCCGCCTCCGCGTTACCGCGCCTTCGGCCCGACGCGCAACCAGCGCGCGACCGGCCCGATCACCGCATCGGCCTGCTGCGCAATCAGCATGTGCAGCGTGAAATCCAGGTCTTCCGGCGCAATGTCGAAGTGCACGTGAACCACGTCCCGCACGGCGCGCGCGCTGACGACGTACACGCCGAGCGGGGAATGCAGCAGCGCCGCGAGCCGGGCGTGCGCGCGTTCGCCGGAATCGGCCGTCAGCGTGACGGGCAACTGCAGGCGCGGGCGTGGCGGCGGGAACGGAATGACGTTGCTGGGTGCGCCGGCGCGCAACCGGCGGCCGGCGACATCGAAGGCGGGAACGGGATGAATGAAGGTCATGGAGCGGACGGAAGCCGTCTCGGCTGTTCGACACATCCCCAGCTTAGAAGAGACCGCATAAACGTCGTGCAAAAAAACGGCGCGGCGGTGCAAAAAACGGCATGCGGGGCGCAACGCGGCGCCGACTGGCGGATGGCGGCTCGCGGCTCGCGGCTGACGGCTGACGGCTGACGGCTGACGGCTGACGGCTGACGGCTGACGGCTGACGGCTGGCGGCTGGCGGCTGGCGGCTCGCCCTGCGGTCGTCATGCGCGCGCGGTAATCGCGCACCACGACTCGCGCCAGCCGTGCATGCGCCCCGGCAGCCCCGCTACGCGAACGCCTCGAGCGACGCGCGCCGCCGCTCGTCGACCATCGATTCGATCAGCGACACGAGATCGTCGGTCAGCGGATCGCAGATGCCCGGCGAACGATGCAGTTCGAGATCGGCCGCCGGCAGCGGCGGCAGCCCGTCCGTCTCGTCGAGCACGCGCCAGTTCTCGGGCAGCGTGCAGCGGTCGATCATCGTCACGGCCGCGCCGTGGTTCACCGCGATCTTGATGCCGGTCGGGCTCTGGCTCGTGTAGACGACGTGATACGGCCGCTCGGCCGTCGCGAGCGCCTGCAGCCCGCGCTGCCGGTAGCAGCACGTCTCCGGAAACAGCGCGAGCGGCACCGACGCCTGCGGGCCGAGCACGAAGTCCTGGTGCGCGGCCCACACGACGTCGTGACGGCCAAGCAGCCGCCCGCCCGCGTTCGGCCCGTGCCGCACGACGAGCGCGACGTCGAGCTCCCCGGCCTGCAGCCGTTCGAGCAATTCGAGCGACGTGCGGCAATGCACGTGAAAGCGCGCGCCCGGCCGCATCGCATAGAACGATTTCAGCAGGTCGGGCAGCCACAGCTCCGCGTAATCCTCGGGCAGCCCGAAGCGCACGACGCCACGGTCGCTGCTCGCCTGCTTCAGCGCGAGGATCGCGTCGTTCTGCACCTGGATGATCCGGCGCGCGTGGATCAGGAAGTTCTCGCCGTCGCGCGACAGTTCGAGCCGCCGGCTGTTGCGCATGAACAGGTGCGTGTCGAGCCGCTCCTCGAGCGTACGGATGCGCAGGCTGATCGTCGATTGCGTGCGATGCAGTTGCCGGGCCGCCGCGGTGAAGCCGCCGCTCTCGACCACCGCGACGAATGCCCGGATCAGCTCCGGATCGAGCGAACTGAGCTTCGACCAATCGGGCCTTTGAATGGCAGCCATCGGAATTACTCGCTTTCGAAAAAAGAAGGGAAGACGAAAGATAGGGCTCGGAGTACGCCGATTGTTGTCCAGATGCGCCCGGCCCTCCAACCCCTGCCCGGGTATGACAAACCCGGAGCCGGTACGCGAATGCCCACCCGCCGATCCCGCCCCGCGCGCCGTCACGAGCACGGCCGAGGCCCGCCCGGCGGGCATTCGCGTGCCGGATTCAGGGCTTTCCCGGAGACGACGAAAACTCATAGCCCGATCAGAAAACATCGATTCACCGGCCGCGCCACGGCCAACCACAATCGCCTCACACCCAACCTCATCGACGAGACACCGCAATGACCGCATCCCAACCCAGGCAGCTTTACATCGGCGAAGGCTTCGAAGGCCCCGGCGTCAACCTCGCGCACATCAACGTGCTGGTCGGCCCGCGCAACGGCCCGGCCGGTCAGGCGTTCGCCACCGCGCTCGCGACGCCGTCGGCCGGCCATGCGCCGTTCGTCGTGATCGCGCAGCCGGGCGTACCGACCAAGCCGCTCACGCTGTACGTGAACAAGGCGCAGATCGCCAGCGATTTCCACGGCAATGCCACGTGGGGCGCATCGCAGGCCGGCATCGCGAAGGCCGTGGCGGAAGCGCTCGAGAACGGCACGCTGCCGCCCGAAGCGGAGAACGACTGGGTCGTCGTGTCGGCGAACTGGGTGAACCCGCAAACCGACGATCTCGACGCCGTGTTCGAGAACAACTACCGCGCGTGCCGCAACGCGATCGTCGCCGCGATGGAAGGGCTGCCGCATCGCGACGCGGTGTTCGCCGCCGCGCGCGACGTGTCGAACCCGTTCTACACCCCGAAGAAAATCTGACGACGACAAGTGGCCGACGCGCGACGGACGGCCGCACCTGGAGGAAACATGGAATACGTCCGCCTCGGCCAGTCCGGCCTGAAGGTGTCCCGCCTGTGTCTCGGCACGATGAACATGGGCACCCCCGAATGGAAGCCCTGGATCTTCGATGAAGCGCAAAGCGAACCGATCGTGCGCCGTGCGCTCGACGCCGGCGTGAACTTCATCGATCTCGCGGATTTTTATTCGACCGGCGTCGGCGAGGAATTGGTAGGCCGCATCCTGAAGCGCAACGCGCGTCGTGAAGAACTCGTCGTGACGACCAAGGTCGGCTACGACATGGGCAGCTATCCGAACGCGGGCGGCCATTCGCGCAAGCACGTGCTCGACGGCATCGACGGATCGCTGAAGCGCCTCGGCATGGATTACGTCGACATCTTCATGCTGCACTTCTTCGACGTGAACACGCCCGTCGAGGAAACGATGAGCACGCTGCACGACATCGTGCGCGCGGGCAAGGCGCGCTATATCGGCGTATCGACGATGTACACGTGGCAGTTCGCGAAGATCATGCAGGCCTGCGAACGAAACGGCTGGGACAAGCCGATCAACATGCAGCTGCAGCTGAACCTCGCGTATCGCGAGGAAGAGCGCGAGATGGTGCCGTACTGCATCGACCAGGGCGTCGGCGTGTCGGTGTTCAGCCCGCTTGCGCGCGGCCTGCTCACCTGCGAGCCGCAATCGACGCGCAACCAGACCGACTTCTTCACCGCGCAGATGTACGGCGATGCGTCGTCGCTCGCGATTGCCGCATCGGTCGCGAAGGTCGCGAAGCGCCGCGGCGTGCCGCCCGCGCAGATCGCACAGGCGTGGGTGCTGAGCCGCCCCGGCGTCGCGAGCATGCTGGTCGGCGCGGATTCCGTCGCGCAGTTCGACAGCGCGCTCGGCGCGCTCGAGACGCACCTCACCGAAGAAGAGCTGCACGAGCTGGAACGCAACTACACGCCGTGCGACCTGATCAACGACTACACGGCCGGCAAGCGCATCGCGCGCGAGTCGCGTCCGGCGCAGGGCAGTTTCGCGGCGGACTGAATCGAAGTGAAGCACTGAAGGAACGAACACGATGAGCGAATTTCTGAGGACCGGCCATTACATCGGCGGCGAATGGCACGAAGCGCACGGCGCGAGCGACGCGACCTACGCGGTGCTGAATCCGGCGACCGGCGAAACCATCGCGAAGGTGGCGAAGGGCGGCGCCGACGATGCGCAGCGCGCGATCGACGCCGCCGCGCACGCGTTTCCGGCATGGCGCGCGCTGACTGCCAAGGAACGCGGCGCCCGCGTGAAGCGCTGGGGCGAGTTGATGCTCGAACATCGCGATGCGCTCGCCGAGCTGCTGACGCGCGAGCAAGGCAAGCCGCTCGCGGAAGCGCGCGGCGAAGTCGCGTATGCGGCAAGCTTTCTCGAATGGTTCGCGGAAGAAGCGAAGCGCATGTACGGCGACGTGATCCCGAGCCCGAAACCGAATACGCAGATCGTCGTCACGCGCGAACCGGTCGGCGTGGTCGCGGCGATCACGCCGTGGAATTTCCCGCTCGCGATGATCACGCGCAAGGCCGGCCCCGCGCTCGCGGCCGGCTGCACGATGGTGCTGAAGCCGTCCGAGGAAACGCCGTTGTCGGCGTTCGCGCTCGCAGTACTCGCCGAGCGTGCGGGCGTGCCGGCCGGCGTGTTCAACGTCGTGTCGGGCGATGCGGTGGCAATCGGCGAGGCGCTCACGCATTCGTCCGTCGTGCGCAAGCTGTCGTTCACGGGCTCGACGCGGGTCGGCAAGCTGCTCGCGAAGCAGTCGGCCGATACGCTGAAGAAGCTGTCGCTCGAACTCGGCGGCAATGCGCCGTTCATCGTGTTCGACGATGCCGATCTCGATGCGGCGGTCGAAGGCGCGATCGCGTCGAAGTTCCGCAATACCGGCCAGACCTGCGTATGCGTGAACCGCTTCCTCGTGCAGGATGGCGTGTACGACGCGTTCACGCGCAAGCTCGCGGACGCCGTGCGCAAGCTGCGCGTCGGCAACGCGCTCGCGGGTGAAGTCGACCAGGGGCCGCTGATCAACGAGGCGGCGCTCGGCAAGGTCGAGCGGCACGTGGCCGACGCCACCGCGAAGGGCGCGCACGCGCTCACCGGCGGCAAGCGTCACGCGCTCGGCGGCACGTTCTACGAACCGACCGTGCTGACCGGCATGACGGCCGACATGCTGATCGCCGAAGAGGAAACCTTCGGCCCCATTGCCGGCTGCTTCCGCTTCACGACCGAGGAAGAGGCCGTGGCCGCGGCCAACGACACGCCGTTCGGGCTGTCCGCGTATTTCTACACGCGCGACCTCGGCCGTGCGTGGCGCGTGTCGGGTGCGCTGGAGAGCGGGATGGTCGGCGTCAACGACGGGATCATCTCGACCGAAGTCGCGCCGTTCGGCGGCGTCAAGCAGTCGGGGCTCGGCCGCGAAGGCTCGAAGTACGGCCTCGACGAATACGTGGAACTCAAGTACACGCTGATGGCCGGCCTCGGCCGCTGACCGCTCCCCGCGGTCGATCCGCGCCGCGCGCCGCTGCGCGCGATTCGAAAGAACCCGGCCGTGGCCGGGTTCTTTCATTCCGAACGCGATGCGATGCGCATCGTTCGTTCAGAACAGGATCGACGCGAATGCGTTCGAAGGGCCGATCGGGCGGATGGACGGAATCGGATGCGTGTCGAACCGGCTGCCCGGCGCCGGCATTCATCCAGTTTTCGCCTTCACTCGTGTAGCCTTACCGGACCCTCACCGTGCGGACACCGATCATGATTGAAAACATCGTCACGCCACAACCTAGCCTGAAGGTCTACCCGCCCGACGCCGACGTCTTTGCCGAGCCCGACGTCGCACTCGCGCGCCACCTGCATCCGCTCGTGTCGATCGACCTGTCGGCGGTCAATCCGTCGTGGGAGGGCTGGATCCACCTGCTCAGCCCCATCGAACCTTATGACGGGCTCGTCGGGCAGGACACGGCCGCGTACCACAACGACTATCTGCGCGCGAACTGGATCGCATTCCGGCTCGACGACGACAACCGCTACACGCTGCTCGGCGACCCGCGCTACTTCTATCTGGAAAACCCGCCCGGCGCGCATGACGCGGGCTATCGCGAGGAACTGGAGGCGCACTACGCGGAGCAACAGGCCAGCATCGAAACCGCGCGCCAACGGTTCGCCGAATACGGCGTGCTCTACTCGTCCAACCAGTACGCGCCGGACGAGCGCGATTTCAGCCAGGAAGAACCGTGCAACCTGATCGACCAGCTCGGCGGAACGGTCGGCTGGGGCAACTGGTCGGGCACGTCCGATTTTCCGATCGACGACAGCGATCCCGACAACATCCGGCCGATCGGCCCCGACGGTGCGCGCTTTCGCTTCGTCGCCAGCGTCACCGGCTGGGAATACCGCGCGATGGGTGCGGACTCGATTCTCTTGTTTTACGAACCGGTCAGCCGCGTGGCGCTGCTGACGTTCGACTGGTCGTAAGGCGAGCGGGACGGGCGATCGCGCCGTCTCGCGATTGGCCGTTTGGCGGACTCTGCCCGCGGGATTCGCGTCGATATGCTGGGGGCTTTCCATTCATCGCCGGAAGCCATGCCCGCTCAACCTGTCGATCTCAGTCATGTCCTGCCGTACGAGACGACGTACTTCGACGATCGGCTCGAGGTCAATCGAAACGATCTGGATATCGCCGCGTTTCTTGGTGTGAACAGCGACGTCCCCGACGAACTGCTCGTTTCGTTGTGCGGAGCGCCTGCCGGATCGGCCATTCAAGCCTATCTCGACAGCAGAGGCCAGTTGACCTTCTCGGTCACGAATCCCACCTGGATCCGATCCGAAAACCGCGTATCGGTCCGTCGAGAATCGGACACATCCCTACTCGAACTCATGACAATCGATCTCGTCGATCACGCAGTCGCGGGATTCGGCGCGGCGATGCTGTGGCGGATCGTCAGGGCGTCTGATAAGTTGGGCATCACCCGAATCATTGCATTCGCAGCGGGGGGCCGAAAGGCAGCGCCAAAACCGGGCGGCCGCCGGCTATTCGGGTATTACGCGTGGCCACGGTTCGGTTTCGACGCGCCCATTCCCGACAAGTGCGGTGATGAAGCGGCACTGTTCCAGTATTTCCAGGGGCACCCGGTCGGTCTTGCCGACGGATCGCTCCGGTCGCTGCGTGCGCTCTATGCGACGCGATTCGGCCGAGATTTCTGGCGCGTAGCGGGATCACATCGCTGGATGACATTCGACGTCACACCGCACGGCAGGTCCGTGCAGGCGCTGCAAAGATACTTGATCGAAAAGGGGATTTACGAATGAATGCAAAGCACGCGCCGATTGCCGGATTCCGGATCACGCGCCCCACGGCGAAGCGCGGCCGGCAGGCGATCCGGCATCGTCTCGCCCTCAGCGCCGAAGCCAGGCACCTCCTCGATGCGCTCGTCACAACCGAACTCCATCACAGCCTGGCGCGCGTCATGCGCAAGTCCGCCGTCGGGCACGATACGCGGCCGGCCGACATGCCGGTATCCCCGCCGCGACGCGCCGTCTTCAACGTCGGGCGTATCGATCTCTCGAAGTGCCAGATGCCTGTCGAAACGATCGCCGACATAGAATTCTGGGGGCGCCGGGAAACACTCATGCACTTCGGGCACGACCCCGACCGATAGCCGGCAACGACAAGAAGAAACCGCATGGCCCGGGCCGTCAACGATCGTGACTATCGCCGTTCCCGGTAACGATCGTTGACAGATGCCACCACCGCGAGAACAGCAGGGACAAGTGCGGACGGATCCGACTGTTTCCAAAGAAAGATCAGCCTCGTCCCACAGTCCACACCCCCTACCCCCGCCTCCCCGCCTGCTCCCGCAACCACGCAGCAAACGCGACCACCGGCTCGACCGCGACACTCTCCGGCTCGACATCGAGCCAATACCCGAACGGCCCGATCGGCTGCACCGGCGACAGCCGCACGAGGCTGCCCTCGCCGATCTCCTCCTCGATCATGTTCAGATCGACCACCGCGAGCCCCGCGCCCTTGCGTGCCGCGCGGATCGCCTGTTCCAGCGTGGAAAACTCGATACCGTCGCCGATCCGCGCCAGCGGCACGCCCGCCTGCTCGCACCAGTCGGCCCACAGCGTCAGACGCTTGCCTTCGTGCAGCACATGCAGCGCCGGCAACCGGCCGAGCAGCACGTCCAGCGTATCGCCGCGATAGCGCGGCGCGCCGACGAGCGCATGCCGCTCCATCATCAGCAGCTCCGACTGCATCCCGGCGCGCGCTGCGCGCCCGAAGCGGATGTGACAATGGCAATCGTCGGCCGGCTCGGTGCGGATCGACAGCTCGACGTCGGGCAGCGCCTCCGCGAGCGTGCCGAGCCGCGGCGAGAACCACTGCGTCGCGAACGTCGGCGGCAGCGACACCGTCAAGCGCCGCTTCGCACCCGGCCGCGTGGCAGCGATTTCGCCAACGCCACGCTCGATCGTGTCGAACGCCTGCCCGACGAACGGCAGCAACCGCTGGCCGGCATCGGTCAGGCGCACGCCCTTGTGATCGCGCTCGAACAGCCGCGCGCCGAGCGCCTCCTCGAGCAGCCGGATCTGCCGGCTCACCGCCCCCTGCGTCACGCACAGCGAGACCGCCGCGCGGTTGAAACTCAGGTGACGCGCGGTCTCCTCGAAAAATCGCAATGCGATCAACGATGGCAGGCGTCGCATGATGTGTGTCCCTTTCGTTCGTATCGTTCGTGTTGTTGCCGGCCGGCATCGCCGGCCATCCTGCGGGCAGCCTCGTCGTAACGAAGCACACCCGCCGTCTCCATTCATCGTCCCCGCGCCCGCGCCACCCGCCTACAATAAGCATCCCGCACCAAACACGACACCGCCCCGTGAGACGCAAGATGCCGGCGCTGAATGCGCTGAAAGCCTTCGAGATGGCCGGCCGCACCGGCAGCTTCACGCGCGCGGCCGAACTGCTCAACGTGACGCAGAGCGCGGTGAGCCGCCAGGTTCGCCAGCTCGAGGGCCAGCTCGGCGAAACCCTGCTCGAGCGCCGCCATCACCAGCTCGAACTGACGGCGGCCGGCCGCGTGCTGCTGCGCGCGCTGCAGCAATCGTTCGACAAGATCGAGCTGACCGTGCGCAGCCTGCAGGAAAAAACCCACCTGAACCGCCTGCGCGCGAACGTGCCGCCCACCTTCGCCGCGCGCTGGCTGATGCCGCGCCTCGGCCGGCTGCGCGACGCGCATCCCGAATTCGAGCTGAGCCTCACGACCCGCACTCACGACAGCCTCGGCGAATCGCGCGTGCTCGACTGCGCGATCCGGTTCGGCGACGGCGAATGGGACGGCTTCGACAACGCACTGCTGATGCAGGAGCAGCATATCGCCGTCTGCGCGCCCGCGCTGTATGCGCGGCTGCGGCAGGACGGCGCGCCGATCGACCTGAACCGCTTCACGCTGCTGCACGTGCTCGCCACCGACGACCAGCGCTACCTGACCTGGCAGCACTGGCTGAAGGCCGCCGGCATCGCCGACGTCGACACACGCGGCGGCTACGAATTCGACCTGCTCGACCATGCGATCCGCGCGGCGATCGACGGCCTCGGAATCACGATCGCCGACCGCCACATGGTCGCGCGCGAACTCGCAACCGGGCAGTTGATGCAGGTGCTCAACGTGCACGTCGACGGCCACCAGTCGTACTGGTTCGTCACCCGGCCCGAGCAGACGAACCTGCCGCACATCGTCCAGTTCCGCGACTGGCTGCAGCAGGAAGTCTGGCTCGCGAAGCGCCATCTCGAACCGTCGTCGCCGCTGCCGCAAGTGCCGCTGGCCTAGCCGCGATCTGCCCCGATCGCCCTCGACCACCCATCGCGGGCGACACCTTACCGGCTTCCACACCCGTCCGCATCCGGCCCCGTCTGAAAATCCGTCCCGGCCACCGGCTGCCCCGCCCAAGGCCCGCGCCACGGCAGCCTTGCCGGACGGGCGACTCCGACCGACTCCCCGAGTAACGTGCGTTTTTCTCATGCCCGGCACGAAAATAAGTCGTTTGTCGTGCGCTAAACGCATGAACAGAATGGCCTCTGTCCCGTGCCGCGCGTGTCGCCACTCGAAGCGATCCGCCTGCATTCATCGGAGGAGTCACTTCATGCGCACCGAACGCAACTACGTGAACGGCCGTTTCGTCGCCCCGGAAAGCGACACGTTCATCGTCGTCCACAATCCCGCCACCGAAGCGCCGTTCGCGCGCGTGCCGGCCGCGACGCCGGCCGACGCGCTCGCCGCCGTCGACGCCGCAGCCGCCGCGCAGAAGGCATGGCGCAAGCTGCCGAGCGCCGAGCGCGCCGCGTACCTGCACCGCTTCGCCGACGCGCTGACCGCACGCGCGCCCGAGATCGGCGCGGCGCTCGCGCAGGAATCCGGCAAGAGCGTCGAGGACGCATCGAACGAAGCCGTCTACGCGGGCCAGATCACGCGCTACCACGCGGAGTGGGCACGCCGGATCGAGGGCGAGATCATCCCGAGCGACACGCCCGACGAGAACCTGTTCCTGCAGCGCGAGCCGATCGGCGTCGTCGCGTGCCTGATTCCGTTCAACTATCCCGTCTACACGCTGCTTCGCAAGGTCGCGCCCGCGCTGATCGCCGGCAACACCGTGGTCGTGCGGCCGAGCAATCACACGCCGGTATCCGCCTTCGAGATCGCGAAGGCGGCCGACGATGCCGGCTTCCCGCCGGGCGTCATCAACATCCTGACGATGGACCACGCGACGGCCGAAGCGCTGTGCACGCATCCGGCAGTCGGGATGATCACGCTGACGGGCAGCGTCAACGCAGGCCGCAAGGTACTCGACTACTGCAAGGCGAACATCGCGAAGCCGTCGCTCGAACTCGGCGGCAAGACGCCCGCGATCATCGAACCCGATGCCGACCTCGAACGCGCGGCCGCGGCACTCGTCGCGTCGAAGACGACGCACTGCGGCCAGCTCTGCACGGCGATCGAGCGCGTGTACGTGCACGACAGCGTGCACGACCGCTTCGTCGCGCTGCTGAAGGAGAAGATGGCGGCCGTGCGCAGCGGCGACCGTGCGGAAGACGCGACGCGGATGGGCCCGCTCGTCAGCGCATCGGCACGCGCGCACATCCACGGAATGGTCGAACGCGCAGTCGCGGCCGGCGCGACGCTCGAAACCGGTGGCGCGATTCCCGCCGGCCCCGGCTTCTTCTACCCGACCACGCTGCTGACGAACTGCCGGCAGGACATGGAGATCGTGCAGGAGGAAACCTTCGGCCCGGTCATGCCCGTGCTGCGCTACACGACGATCGACGAAGCGATCGCGCAGGCGAACGACCACCAGTTCGGCCTGTCGTCGGTGCTCTACACCGAGCACTACCGCACCGCGATGACCGTCGCGAACGCGATCGAAGCCGGCGAGCTGTACGTGAACCGCACGCCGGCCGACCCGTACCAGGGCTTCCACGCCGGCTGGAAGCGCTCGGGCCTCGGCGGCGACGACGGCAAGCACGGCATGCTCGAATTCACGCAGACGCGCCTCGTCGTCATGAAGTACTGACGCCGCCACGCCGACGCCCCGTTTCCGGCGCGCGCACCAGAACACCACACCGCGCGCGCCGCCCCTGATCCGACCGAACACATAAAAAATCTGCAGACCTCCGCATGACGGAAGTCTGATGGAGGAAGACATCATGCCGACCCAACCGTCGACGCACGCCGCGTCGCTCGCGTTGCAAGACGACGCACATGCGTCGCAAAGCTCGCGCTCGCAACGCTACCTGCAACTGCTGCTGCTCGTGATCGCCGCGGGCGCGATCTACCCGATGCTGTATCTGCGGCAGGTGTACCAGCCGACGATGCTGCAGTTCTTCCGCATCGACGACGTGCAGCTCGGCTACCTGTATTCGTCGCTCGGCACGATCTTCCTCATCAGCTATCTGCCGAGCGGCTGGCTTGCCGACCGCCTGTCGCCGCGCTGGCTGATCTGCTTCTCGCTGCTGGCCACCGGCGCGCTCGGGCTCGTCTATGCGACCGGACCGTCGTTCGACACGCTCGTGCTGATCTTCGGCGGCTGGGGGCTGACCACCGGCCTCACGTTCTGGGCCGCCGTGATCAAGCGCGTGAACATGATCGCGGGCCCCGACGAACAGGGCCGCTTCTTCGGCCTGCTCGACGGCGGCCGCGGGCTCGTCGAGGCGCTGCTCGCGACGATCGCGATCACGCTGTTCGCGTACGTGACGCGGGCACACGGCGGTACCGATGCGGCCGGCTTCCGGCTCGTCGTGCACCTGTACGCGTTCTTCTGCATCGCGCTCGGTGTGCTGCTCGCGCTGGTGAAGGATCAGGCGAGCACGGGCGAGCGTACGACGGCCAAGGATCGCCGGCACGGTAGCGACCGCCGAGGCAACGTGCTGGCCGACCTGAAGACGCTCGCGGCGATCCCCGAGCTGTGGCTCGTCGCGGCGATCGTGTTCTGCGGCTACCAGGTGTTCTGGGCGACCTACAGCTTCTCCGCGTACCTGCACGAAGGCAATTTCGGGCTCAGCGCGACGGCGGCCGGCTTCATCACGACGCTCAAGCTGTGGATGCGCCCGGTCGGCGGCATCGGCGGCGGCTTCCTCGGCGATCGCGTGTCGAAGGTGTCCGTGCTGTTCTGGGCGCTGTTGCTCGCCGCGCTGTCGCTCGTCGGGCTGATCGCAGCGCCTGCACACAGCCCGCAGGCGATGCTCGTCGTGCTCGTGCTGTTCATCGGCATCCTGACCTACGCGATCCGCGGCCTGTACTGGTCGCTGCTCGACGACTGCAAGGTGCCGACCCATTGCGCGGGCCTCGCGATCGGCCTGATCTCGGTGCTCGGCTATTCGCCCGACGTGTTCGTGCCGCTGATCAACGGCTACGTGACGCAGGCCTACCCGGGCGCGCACGGCTACCAGCTCTATTTCGGCTACATCGCGGCCATCGCGCTGTGCGGCGCGGGCGCCGCTGCGTTCCTCAAATTCCGCCTCAACCGCATCCAGGAGTCCGCATGAAGATCGTTTCGCTCGAAACCCATATCGTCGCCGTGCCGCCGCCGCATGTCGGCGGGATGTACTGGATCTTCGTGAAGCTGAAGACCGACGACGGCATCGAAGGCGTCGGCGAGATCTACTCGGCGACCTTCGGCCCGAAGGCGATGGCGCCAATCATCGACGACGTGTTCGAACGCCATCTGCTGAACCACGACCCGCACCACGTCGAGCGGCTGTTCCGCCAGGCGTATTCGAGCGGCTTCACGCAGCGGCCCGACCTGACGATGATGGGGGTCGTCAGCGGCCTCGAAATGGCGTGCTGGGACATCATCGGCAAGGCCGCCGGCAAGCCCGTGTACGAGCTGCTCGGCGGCAAGATCCACGAGCGGCTGCGCTCGTACACGTATCTCTATCCGAAGAACGCGAAGGGCGAATACGACTACGACGATCCCGATCTCGCGGCCGAATGCGCGGCCGAGAACGTGAAGCTCGGCTTCACCGCCGTCAAGTTCGACCCGGCCGGCCCGTACACGGCCTACTCGGGCCACCAGCTGTCGCTCGAAGTGCTCGACCGCTGCGAACTGTTCTGCCGCCGCGTGCGCGAAGCCGTCGGCAGCAAGGCCGACCTGCTGTTCGGCACGCACGGGCAGATGGTGCCGTCGTCGGCGATCCGGCTCGCGAAGCGGCTCGAGAAATACGACCCGCTGTGGTTCGAGGAGCCGGTTCCCCCCGGCCAGGAAGAGGCGATCGCACACGTCGCGCAGCACACGTCGATTCCGATCGCGACCGGCGAGCGCCTGACGACCAAGTACGAATTCCACAAGCTGCTGCAGGCCGGTGGCGCATCGATCCTGCAACTGAACGTCGCGCGCGTCGGCGGCCTGCTCGAAGCGAAGAAGATCGCGACGCTCGCCGAAGTGCACTACGCGCAGATCGCGCCGCACCTGTACAACGGGCCGGTGGGCGCGGCCGCGAGCATCCAGCTCGCGACCTGCACGCCGAACTTCCTGATCCAGGAAAGCATCATGACGTGGGGCGGTTTCCATGCGGAAGTCGTTAAAACGCCGATCCGCTGGGAAGACGGCTACATCATCCCGTCGAACGAGCCGGGCCTCGGCATCGAGCTCGACATGGACGTCGTGAAACGCCACACGCCGTACACCGGCGAGCGGCTGCACCTGCAGATGGGCGAACACCCCGTCGACGTGAAGGATCTCGCCCCCGCGAAGGGCTGAGCGCAAAGGACAGACATGAGCTACGACTACATCATCGTCGGCGCGGGCTCGGCCGGCTGCATCCTCGCGAACCGCCTGAGCGAATCGGGCCGGCACTCGGTGCTGCTGCTCGAAGCCGGCGAGCGCGACGCGTCGTTCTGGTTCAAGGTGCCGGTCGGCTTCACGAAGACCTATTACAACCGCCGCTACAACTGGATGTACTACAGCGAACCCGAGGCGCAACTCGCCGACCGCAAGCTGTATTGCCCGCGCGGCAAGGTGGTCGGCGGGTCGGGCTCGATCAACGCGATGGTCTACGTGCGCGGCCAGCGCAGCGACTACGACGACTGGGCGAACGCCGGCAATCCGGGCTGGGCGTACGACGACGTGCTGCCGTACTTCCGCAAGCTCGAAACGCACGCGGCCGGCACGACCGATCCGCTGCATCACGGCGCGACCGGGCCGATCCACATCACGTCGATGAAGGCCGACGTGCATCCGATCGTCCACGAGTTCCTGAAGGGTTGCGGGCAACTGAACCTGCCGCGCACCGATGACTTCAACGGCGCGCAGTTCGAAGGCGCGGGCATCTACGACCTGAACACGAAGCACGGCGAACGCTGCTCCAGCAGCTTCGCGTACCTGCGCCCCGCGCTCGGCCGTGCGAACCTCACGCTGCGCTCGGGCGTGCTCGTGCGGCGCGTGACCTTCGACGGCACGCGTGCGACCGGCGTGGTGGTCGCGGGCGAGCGCGGCGACGAAACGCTCGTCGCCGCGCGCGAGGTGATCCTCGCGGCCGGCGCGGTCGATACGCCGAAGCTGCTGCAGCTGTCGGGCGTCGGCGATCCGGCGCTGCTCGCGCGCCAGCGCGTGCCGCTCGTGCATGCGCTGCCGGCCGTCGGCCGCAACCTGCAGGACCACCTGTGCGTGAGCTTCTACTTCAAGGCGAACCGTCCGACGCTGAACGACGAGATGGGTACGCTCATCGGCAAGATGAAGATCGGGCTGCGTTACCTGCTGACGAAGCGCGGCCCGCTCGCGATGAGCGTGAACCAGGCGGGCGGCTTCTTCCGCGGCACGGCCGATGCGCAGGAACCGAACATCCAGCTGTACTTCAACCCGCTGTCGTACCGGATCCCGAAGAGCGATCGCGCGAGCATCAAGCCCGAGCCGTATTCGGGTTTCCTGATCGCGTTCAACCCGTGCCGGCCGACGAGCCGCGGCACGATCGAGATCGCGTCGAACCGCGCGGAAGATGCCGCGAAGATCCACATCAACGCGCTGACCACGCAGAAGGATCTCGACGAAGCCGTGCAGGGCAGCAAGGTCATCCGTGCGCTGATGCGTGCGCCCGCGCTGAAATCGATGACCGTCGAGGAAATCTCGCCGGGGCCGCAGGTCGATTCCGACGAAGCGATGCTGCAGTACTTCCGCGAGCAGTCGGGTTCGATCTACCACCTGTGCGGCTCATGCGCGATGGGGCCGGACGCGGCGACGTCGGTGGTCGACGCATCGCTGCGCGTGCACGGGCTGCAGGCACTGCGGATCGTCGATGCGTCGGTGTTCCCGAACATCACGTCGGGCAACATCAACGCGCCGACGATGATGGTCGCGGAGAAAGGCGCGGATCTGATTCTGGCGGACGCGTTGACGGCGGAGACGGCAGGCGTGCAATCGAAGCCACGAGAAACGGTCGTGCAGTGACGCGGTGCCGGCGGGTTCGACGGTCGCCACCGCCATACATCAGCGGTTCGTGCCGTCCACGACCTGCCGGCACACGTTTACGATCAGGTCCCGCAGCCCGGCATGCATCGCGTCGCGCTCGAAGCGGGGATGCCACATGATCGAGATCGCGAGCGCGGGGGTCGCGACCGGCAGGTCGAACGTCACGACGTCGTGCCGAGCCTGGGCGGTGTGCTTCTCGGGCACGTGAGCGATCCAGTCCGAGCGCTGGGCGAGCTCGATGCCTGACTTGAAGTTCGGCACCACCGCGATGACGTTGCGCTCGCGCCCCTGCTCGCTCAGCGCATCGTCGATCGGCCCGTGAAAGCGCCCCTTGCGCGACACGCTGATGTGCGGCACGGAAAGATAAGCATCGAGCGTCATCCGGCGCCGCGCCAGCCGATGGCCCTTTCGCAGCACGCCGACCATGCGGTCGTCGAACAGCTTGCGGATCATGATCTCCGGCCCCGTCTCGCCGACCACGCCGATTTCGATATCGACCTCCCCGCTGCGAAGGCGCGCCACGGTCTTCTCGTGCTTCGGCAGGAAGCGCAGCCTTGCATACGGCCATGCATCGTGCGCCTGCGCGATGATCGGTACCGCGAACGAATCGATGAACCCGTCGTTCGCGCTGATGTTGAACACGCGCTGCGCATCGATCGACCGGTGCTGTGCGCCGAGCAGCAGCGCCACATCCTGCAGGATCCGGTCGAGCGGCTCCTTCAACCGCCGCGCCGTTTCGGTCGCCACCATGCCCTTTCCCGCGCGCACCAGCACCTTGTCGCCGATCGCGTCCTGGACCCGGGCAAGGGTCCGGCTCATCGCGGACGGGCTCAGATCGAGACTGCGTGCCGCGCCGGACACGCTTTCCTCGTCGAGCAGCGCTTTCAGCGCCAGCAGCAGGTTCAGGTCGATCCGGTTCAACGCCACGCTCCCCGCAGATTTGCATCTGATGCATCATATATCTTCCAAACCTGCACTGTACACACGCCATCCTCGCTCCTACCATTCGGGCAACCGAACGGAGGAACGCATGGAGACGACGCAGGTTGACGACGAACAGTTGCGCGAGTCGCTGCTACGGGACTGGCAGGATCATACGAAGCAGCCGACAGCGGTCGCGGCCCGACTGCGCGAGCGGCTGGCGTTCCCGATGGGTGCGCAGGATCTCGTCGAACTGGCGGCGCTCGCGACGCACGTGTTCGGTGAGCATCTCGGCGACTGGCAAGCGGGAATGGGCTATCTCGACCAACTCATCGACGCGCACGACGGCGCACCGGCCGAATCGCTCCGACGTATCGATCGCCAGCATGCGGTGCTCGAACGACTGGAGGACGTGAAGGCGTCACTCGACCGGTTCGACGCCAACGATCGCCTCTACATCACGGCGCTCGCGCTTCCCGCGATCACGCTGCAGCGATCGGTGGCGGAAGCAGAGACGGCCGTCGCCGAAGCGATGCACCTGCTCGCGTCGAACGACTGCCACGAGTACCGCAAGCTGTTCGGCGTGGTCACGGCCAATCTGGTCTGCGACCTGCTGGATCGTTCGGCCTTGTCGGCCGCCAGACGGCGCCTGCTCATCGTGCTCGCGGAGAAAAGCCATGCGCTCTGGCTTCAGGAGGGCGACGAGACGGACCGGGAGAAGTCCGCGTTCCGGCTGATGCAGAGTTACCAGAAATGCAGGATGCCTGAGAATTACAGAAGCGGGCGCTATCCGCGGTATGGGTCGATCGAGCCGTAGCCGCACCGGGTCACCGCCGCCCGTCGGTCATAATGCGCGATCATTCCGATCAGACGCGGCAAGCTCCAGCTCCGATGGCCACCCGGCAAACCCCGAAAAAAGACATCAAGCGATGGCACGCGCTTGCCTTCCCCGCCATGGTCCTGGTGCCGATGCTGGTGGGGTTCGTTACGCTGCCACTGACGTGGCACTGCACGGTCGGCGACTGGCCCGGCGCAAACCGTATTCGCATCGCGACGGTCATCGCCTTTGCCCTGCTCGGGGTGTATTTCTCGCGTGATCTCAGAACGAAGAGCTCGATCAAGGATCTGCTGATCGCCGCTTTCATGTCCTGCGGGCTCGGCATGATATCCGGCGAGCTCTCGCTCCTGCTGCTGGTCAGGGCAACCGCGCATTCGCCGCAGTCCTTCGACGCCGCGTTCGCGCCGGGCGCCCACCAGACGAAAGGCTGCGGGTATCGCATCACCTTCGCCGACCCCGGCCTCGGCTCGCCTGCGCTCGTCTGCAATCGCGACCTCGACCTTCCCGACGGCGCAGTGTCGGGCGTCGTTCGCGTCAACGAACTGGTCGGCCCTTATGGCGTGCGACATCTCGACATGACCGTCGTCGAGTCGACCGTGGCAGGCAGCGGCCAGTAATGCCGCTTCGCACCGGTCCGGGGTCGCCGACCGGCGATGCATCGGTGGTCCCCGACATCCCGTCAGGCAACGTCAACGCGCCGGCAGTGACAGTCTCGAAGCAAGGCACTGACCTGATTCCGGCGCATGTGTTGCGGGGCGAGACGATCGTTGAGTGAGGTGCCCGGCATCGCACACGCGCGTATCATCGTGCGCTTGCGCGGGCGCTCCCCGCCGGCCATCTCACGCCCGACGAGGTCACCGATGATCGTTACCGTTCACCTGTTCGTTTCCAGCGGCCGATTCCGCTCGTTCGCGGAGATGCGCGCGTTCATCGACGAGCGGTACACCGAGGACGGCGACGGTATTCCGTCCGCGTTCATGACGGAAGTCGGACTGCGCGACTACGAGCCGGGATGCATCGAGGCCATTCATCGCGGCAGTCCCGTTCCGGTCCGGCAATTGCTGCTTGGTGTTTCCTGGGAATCGGCATGGGTACATGCCGTTCCTGCCGACCTCGTCGCCGACAGCGCAATCGGCGTGTACTCGCCCAACATCGTCACGACGCCGGAAAACGCTTCGCTCGACTACGTGGGCGCCTATGAATTCGATACGCGCACGGGCCTGACGTCGGCCCGGCCCGCATGAACGAAACAGGGCGGCACCCTGTGCCACCCTTTCTCGTTTCGCGTCCCGCCTTAATTCACACTCGTCCGCTTCTCCACGAACCTTCTCACATAATCATCCGCCGGCCGCGACAGAATGTCGTCCGGCGTGCCGACCTGCACGAGCGTGCCGTCGCGCAGGATCGCGATCCGGTCGCCGATGCGCAGCGCTTCGTCGAGATCGTGCGTGATGAACACGATCGTCTTCGACAGCGTCGCCTGCAGTTCGAGCAACTGATCCTGCATTTCGGTACGGATCAGCGGATCGAGCGCGGAGAACGCCTCGTCCATCAGCAGCACATCGGTATCGGCCGCGAGCGCACGCGCCAGCCCGACGCGCTGCCGCATCCCGCCCGACAGCTCGTCCGGATAGTGATCGCCGTAACCGTCGAGCCCGACCTTCGTCAGCCAGTTGCGCGCGGCCTCGGCCGCGTCGTGCCGCTTCTCGCCGCGCGTGCGCAGCGCATACGCGGCGTTGTCGAGCACGGTCTGATGCGGCAGCAGCCCGAAGTTCTGGAACACCATGCTGACCTTGAAGCGGCGCAGCTCGCGCAGCCCGTGCGCGTCGAGCTTGATCACGTCGCTGCCGTCGATCACGATCTCGCCGGCCGTCGGCTCGATCAGCCGGTTGAAGTGCCGCACGAGCGTCGATTTCCCGGAACCCGACAGCCCCATGATCACGAAGATTTCGCCCGACTCGATGCCGAGGCTCACGTCGTTGAGCCCGACGTTGCAGCCCGTTTCGGCCAGCACGTCGGCCTTGCGCTTGCCCGAGCGCAGCAGGTCGAGCACGCGCGCATGCGCGGCGGGCGGCCCGAACAGCTTGTACACGTGTTTGACGTCGATGGTCGCCATGTCTGTCTCCGTTCCTATGCACGCGACGACTGCGTCGCCTGATTCGAATCGACGCCCGCCGACTGCGCCTTGCGCGGCAGCCGGTACGGCACGCGCGATGCGCCCTTCTGCCGGCGCTGCTGCGCGAGCCGCCGCCGGGCGCGCCGCTCCTGGCCGAAGCCCTGGCTGATCCGGTCGATCACGATCGCGAGAATCACGATCGCGAGGCCGGCCTGCGTGCCCTTGCCGACGTCGAGCGTCTGGATGCCCGCGAGCACGTCCTCGCCGAGCCCGCGCGAGCCGATCATCGACGCGATCACGACCATCGACAGCGCCATCATCGTCGTCTGGTTGATGCCGGCCATGATGCTCGGCCGCGCCAGCGGCAACTGCACGTTGACCAGCAATTGCCAGCGCGTCGTGCCGAACGCGCGCGCCGCTTCCGTCACGTCCGGATCGACCTGGCGAATGCCGAGATCGGTCAGGCGGATCAGCGGCGGCAGCGCATAGATGATCGTCGCGAGGATCGCGGGCACCTTGCCGAGCCCGAACAGCATCAGCACCGGGATCAGGTACACGAAGCTCGGCAGCGTCTGCATCACGTCGAGCACCGGCAGCAGCATCCGGCGCAGCCAGGCGCTGCGCGACGCGAGGATGCCGACCGGCACGCCGATCGCGACCGACAGCACCGTCGAGACGAGCATCAGCGCGAGCGTCTGCATCAGCTTGTCCCACAGGCCGAAGCAGCCGATCGCGTACAGCAGCAGCATGAAGAGCACGCCGAGGCCGAGGCGGCGCGTCGCATTCCACGCGATCGCACCGACGACCAGCAGCACGAGCCACGGCGGCGCCACGCGCAGCGCGCCTTCGAGGGGCACGAGCAGGTAGCGCAGCACCAGTACGCTGAAGTGATGGAAGCCGTCGCCGTATTGCGCGACGAACGTCTCGAGCGCGCTGTTGACCCAGTCGGCGATCGACAGGTGCAGAAAGAAGCCGTTCATGTTGGTTCTCCGTCGCGCCGCGAAGGCGCGTGACGGCGGCGGCGGGCGCGGGCCCGCCGCCGCGCGCAGGTTACGCGCCCTTCAGGCTGCCGGCGATCTTCTGCGCGACGTCGGCCGGCACCCACTGCTTCCACATGTCCTGGCGGGTCTTCAGGAACTGCGTGGCCATCGCCGCGCCGTCGATCTTCTTCGTCGTCATCTCGAGGATCGTCTGGTTCAGGAAGTCCATCGGGAAACGCACCTTGCCGAAGACGCCGACGAGATCGGGATTCGCATCGGCGAACGGCTTCGACACGCCGACCGTCAGCCGCGACACCATGTACGACGACGCGCACTGGTGCGTGCTGCTCTCGTCGCGCAACGTCTTCCAGCATGCTTCGTTATAGGCCGGCATCTTCAGCGCGGTGAACTTGTATTTCGCCATCAGCGCGGCCGGGCCCCAGTAATAGAACACGATCGGCGCGCCGCGCTGGTACGCGGACGCGATCGCCGCGTCGAGCGCCGCACCGGTGCCCGGGTGGAAGTTCGTGTACGACTGGTCGAGCTTCAGCACGCGCAGCAGGCGCGTGTTCACGCGCTCGCAGTCCCAGCCCGTCGGGCAGTTCAGGAAACGGCCCTTGTCCGGTTCCTCCTCGTCGGCGAACACCTGCTTGTACTTCGGCAGATCGTCGACCGACACGAGCCCCGGCGCGACCGGCTTGATGTTGCGCGCCGGATCGCCCTTCACCACGTAGTCGGGCACGAACCAGCCTTCCGTCGTGCCCCCCGGCAGCGTGTCGCCGATCAGCTTCACGGCGCCCGACGAGACGGCCTTCGCGGTGATCTCGCTGCGGCCCGTCCACTGCTCGGCCCAGATCTGCAGGTCGTTGCGCGCGAGCGCCGTCTCGGTGGCGGCCGTGCTGCCCGGCACGACGTCCGTCTTGCAGCCGTAGCCCTTCTCCATGATCTGACGCAGCACCTCGGTCGCGAACGACCCGCTCTCCCACGTGATGCCCGCGAAATGGACCGTCTTGCCGTCGGTGCACGCGCCGCCGGCCGCGTGGGCCGCGGGCGCGGACAGGATCGCCGCGGCGGCGAGAAGGACCGTTTTCAGTCGTCGAATCTGCATGGTGGGTCGTCTCCAAATCGAATCTGTTGTTTGTGCGTCGCGGCATGCGCGGCGACCGGCGCATCGTGAATCCCGCCACGTCCGGTCAGCCTGCATGTTTCAGCCGCCAATATGTTTAGGGAAACGAGTAATTCCGATCATTGCAATCGGCAGCGCCAATCGATCTCCGGACACCCCTGCAAGCCCGCCGGACGGGCTTCTCAGCCTGTTCCACCCGCCCACTCACGGCGCTGCGCGGGCAGTATCGCGCGCTCGTTTGACCGTTGCGCGAGCGGCCCTGAACCGTGGTGCAACGCACCCCGTTTCGGCTGTCGAAACGGCCTGTCGCGACCCCATTGGCGAACCCGATTGCAATCATCGAAATTACTCGCTTTCGGTTCCTTTTCGGCTTGGGAAGAATGCGCGGAGTCATCGGAGGAGACACGACCCGACGCCGCCGGTTGCCGCGCCGCCGCGCCTTGCGCGATCCGGCGCCGCGCGCTGCGCCGGGTCGCCCCGGATGACGGGGTGCGCCTCGCCGGACGCGCTCACGACAATCGATACAAGCTGGATATCCCGGAGATCTCTCAATGAAAAAGACCCTGACGGCGCTCGCCGTAACGGCAACCTTCGCAGCCCCCGTGTTCGCGCAAAGCAGCGTCACGCTGTACGGCGTGATCGACGAAGGCCTGAACTACACGAACAACGTCGGCACCGGACACGTCTACGAGATGGCGAGCGGCTACGCGCAGGGCAGCCGCTGGGGCCTGAAGGGCAGCGAGGATCTGGGCGGCGGCATGAAGGCGATCTTCCAGCTCGAAAACGGCTTCGACGTGAACACCGGCCGGCTCAACCAGGGCGGCCGCATGTTCGGCCGCCAGGCGTACGTCGGCCTGAGCCAGACGCAGTACGGCACGCTGACGTTCGGCCGCCAGTACGACTCCGTGGTCGACTATCTCGCGCCGACCACGGCCAACGGCAACTGGGGCGGCTACCTGCTCGCGCACCCGTTCGACAACGACAACACCGACAACTCGTTCCGCCTCGACAACACGGTGAAGTACGCGAGCCCGAACTTCGGCGGCTTCCAGTTCGGCGGCGCATACAGCTTCAGCAACAGCACGAACTTCTCGGACAACCGCGCGTACAGCTTCGGCGCGCAGTACCAGAACAACGGCCTGCTGATCGGCGCCGCGTACCTGCAGGCGAACCGCCCGGGCGACGGCTCGGCCGGCGCGATCACCGCGAACGACGCGAGCTACATCGCCGAGCGCATGCGCGTGTTCGGCGCGGGCATCAACTACACGTTCGGGCCCGCGACGGTCGGCTTCGCGTACACGAACTCGAACTACAAGAACCCGACCGGCAACGGCTACCTCGGCAACCCGGGCGCGATCATCGCACCGGGCGCGACGGTCAGCGCGATCAAGTACCAGAACTTCGAGCTGAACGGTTCGTACCAGATCACGCCGGCGTTCATGGTCGGCGCGCAATACGTGCTGTCGCTCGAGAAGTACGACGCATCGACCGGCAATGCGAAGCCGAAGATCCATTCGGCCGGGCTGATGGCCGACTACAACCTGTCGAAGCGCACCGACGTGTACGTGCAGGCCGCTTACCAGCACATCGCCGGCGACAAGACGAACTCGATCCTCGACAACGCGTTCATCCCCGGTACCGATGCGCCGTCGTCGACGTCGAACCAGGTGGCCGTGCGCCTCGCGCTGCGCCACAAGTTCTGACGCCACCCGGTTCTCCGTTCTTCACGCGACACCCGCGCCGGTCGGCCCGAGGTGTCTTTGCCCGCCCGCAAGCGCCAGCCTGCCGGCGGGCTTTTTCATGGTTCCTCGCCAATTTGCGGCGCGCGTGCGCGTCAGCGGCTACCGCGTCGAACCGGGCACACGCGTTCGACGGCCTCACGAAAATCCCCGACAATCGTTGCCAGCCTTTCATGCCCGCTGGGGCCCGTCTCGATCCCTCGCCCGGCCGATACGCGCGCAGCGCGTGCGCTGCCCGTCCGGCAGCGCACGCCTCGCCGCGTTCGGGTCGAGCGTCGACCAGTCGCAGCCGGCATGAAGCCCGTTCGCGCTTGCGCACTGCTCACAATAGTTTGCAATTTTGCGTCAAGCCGGTCGATATGATCTGCCTGTCACGATCGGATCGATGTCGGCATAGGCAATCCTGCGGCCACGCGCCGCAAAGAGCCCAAACGGCTCGACGAACATAACGCATCGGGGGCGACGGCAATGGAGCGCAATGAAGACCAACAATCACACGGCGCCGCCGGCTTCTGGCGACGCACCGCCGCCTTTTCGATCGATTCGATCCTGCTCGGACTGATCGGGCTGGCAATCGCAATCCCGTTCTTCGATGCCCTTTCGACGATTGGCGAATGGGGAAGACTGATCGGCTTCCTGATCGGCTCCCTTTACTTTGGCCTGCTCGAGGGTGGAAATCGGCACCAGTCGCTCGGCAAGCGGGTGATGAAGATCCGTGTTGCCGATAGCGCCGCCCCTGACGGGTCCGGTCCCGGGTACGTTCGCGCCTGGGCACGGTACGCGCTGATCGCCGTTCCGCTGATACTCGGCGGCATCGGCTTTATCGACCTGCCCGCGCTTCACGATCCGGACATGGAATGGCTCGCCACCGCGAACGGCGCGGTCGTGTTCTTCTGGTGCCTGGCATTGCTGTATCTGTTCGTTTTCAACCGGCCGAGCCGCCAGTCCGTACATGATCTGCTCACCGCCAGCCGGGTCGTGCACGTCGCGGCCCCCGTCGAGAATGCCGCTCCGGTCGGCCGGAAGCACTGGGCGATCCTGGCCGTCCTTGGCCTGCTGATGTTCGCCGGCAGTCGTTTTGCGGCAACGCGGTTGATCGATGACGATCGCATGGCCGATATCCGTCAGATCCAGCGTGCAACGTCCACCGTTCCGGGCGTGATCCAGAGCGGCGTCTGGATCGGCACCATGCGGGTGGGCGGCCCGGCGGGCCAGACGCAGAAGGCGATCGCCACCATCACCGTGCTCGCGAGCACGCCGACCCTGCTGAACAAGGCCGGGGCGACCGCTGTCGCGCACGCAGCGCTTTCCGCATCGCCTTGGCTGCGAAATCAGGCTCTCGTCAACGTGATGAGCGTCCGCTCGGTCAATCTTGGCATTGCGACGTGGCGAAACCAGTTCTTCATGGGTCGCTCGCCTGCCGAATGGACTGCGGCAGCCGGCACCGAGTCGACGTGACGAAGCAGGAATGAGCGACATCGGCATCGCCCTGCCGTGCGGGTCGGCCCGAGGTGTCTTTGCCCGCCCGCAAGCGCCAGCCTGCCGGCGGGCTTTTTCATGGGCGCGGCCGTGCGTGGCCGGTCGATGCGGCCGAAACCGGTAACGGCCGTGCAATTGCCCCGTCAACCGTGACAGGTCAACGGACGGCCATCCGTCGATACACTGTGGGCCTCCGCAACGGACGCCATCCACCCGATCCTCGATGCCGGCCGTCGCCTTCATTGCGCACGGCCTGCCGCCTTCCGCCCGCACCGCGCGCAAGTCGCACATCCCCGAGGAGTGTCACTTGAAACACTGGCGTCGCGCGCTGTTCACCTTCGCCGCCGGCCTTCTGGCCGCTGCCGCTTCCCATGCCCGTCCGATCTGCACCGTCGTCGCCGACGCCGCCACCGGGCAGGTGCTCGTGCAGCAAGGCGACTGCGCGACGCGCGTGACGCCGGCATCGACGTTCAAGGTGGCGATCAGCCTGATGGGCTTCGATGCGGGCGTGTTGAAAGACGAGCACACACCGACGCTCGATTTCCACACCGGCTACCCCGACTGGGGCGGCGCACCGTGGCGCGAGCCGACCGATCCGGCACGCTGGATGAAGCTGTCGATCTTCTGGTACTCGCAGCAGGTCACGCAGGCGCTCGGGCAGGCGCGCTTCCAGCAGTACACGAACGCATTCGGCTACGGCAACGCGGACGCGACCAGTCAGGCGGGCGAACTGAACGGCGTCATGGGTGCATGGGTCAACGCGTCGCTGCGCATCTCGCCGCTCGAACAGGTCGGCTTCATGCGCAAGATCGCGAACCGGACGCTGCCCGTCAGCGCGCACGCGTACGACATGACCGAGCGCATCACGTTGATCGACACGCAGCCCGACGGCTGGATCGTGCACGGCAAGACGGGCACCGGGGCGCCGGGGCGCAAGTACGATGCGTCGCACGCGTATGGCTGGTTCGTCGGCTGGGCGGCCAAGGGGCCGCGCACGCTCGTGTTCGCGTATCTGATCCAGGACGACAAGCGGCAGACGCCGAACGCCGGCCTGCGCGCACGCGATACGTTCCTGGCGACGCTGCCCGCCCTCGCCGAAACGGGCAGACCGCAATGAGCGCGGGCCCGCGCAACGCGCGGATCGACCTGCTGCGCGGCGTGTCGATCGTGCTGGTCCTGCTGCATCACTTCAACATCCCCTACTCGCTGCGCGACACGTCGCTCGCACGCCTGGTCGGCTGGGATGCGGTGCATGCGGTGGCGCGCAACGGCAACTATGGCGTGACGATGTTCTTCGTGATCTCCGGCTACCTGATCACGTCGAATGCGCGGCGCCGCTGGGGCCACCTCGGCGCGGTCGACGTACGCGCGTTCTACGTGTCGCGCGTCGCGCGCATCGTCCCGTGCCTGCTCCTGCTGCTCGCACTCGTCAACGGCCTCGCGGCGGCCGGCGTGCCGATCTTCCAGAACCATGCGCCGGAGGGCATCGCCGTGTCGTTCTGGCTCGTGAATCTCGCGTCGCTGACGTTCTGGATGAACGTGCTGATCGGTGCCTGCGGGTGGGTCAACTACGCGCTCGGCGTGCTGTGGTCGCTGTCGGTCGAAGAGGTCTTCTACCTGTCGTTCCCGCTGCTGTGCGTCGCGTTGCGCCGCGATGCGCGGCTGGTCGCGTTCTGGGTGGTCATCGCCGCGATCGGGCCCGTGTACCGCTTCACGCACGCCGGCGACGAAGGCGGGTTCCTCTATGCGTACTTCGCGTCGTTCGACGGGATCGCGATAGGCTGCTGTACCGCGCTGCTGGCCGAACGCGCAAACTGGCAGCGGCTGGCCACGCCGCTCGTGCAGTGGCCCGTCGCGGCGGCGATGGCCGTGCTTTATCTGGCCTGGCCGATCGCTGCCAGCCACGTCGCCGGCGTCACCGCGATGGCGCTCGGCACGGCTGTGCTGCTGATCGGCGCACACGTCAACGGCGAGCGCGTGCCGGGCCGCCTGCTCGCGCCGTTGTGCCGGGCCGGCAAGCTGAGCTACGAGCTGTACCTGTTCCACCTGATCGTGCTCGGCGGATTGCGCACGTTCTGGCCGCCGTCGGCCACGCATGGCGACACGAAGCTGCTGTTGCTGATGGCGTATCTGGCGTTGTCGGTGGCGCTGAGCGCGGCGATCGGGCGCGGCTATGCGACACCGCTCGACCGCTTCATCAAGCGGGTCGCGTCGCGGCCTTCAGCGCGCGTGCCGGACGGCGCACGCTTCTAGTCCGCATCGGCGATCGCTGCGGCGCCACGAGAAGAAAGAAAAAATCGGCCAGGGCCCGGCCGTATCGCTTGACGATACCGGCCGGCCTGACCGCAAGCCCCGCGTACAGAGGGTCGAAATCGTCGATCAGTCGAGATAATCCGCGTATTCCTTGCGCGTATAGCGGGCGAGCGTCTGCCACGGCAACGTCTCGCGCCGCGCGGCCGGCGTCGGCGTGAGCGTCAGCTTGCGCGCGACGCGGCCGTCGGCGCTCCGGTACTCGACCGACAGCGGCGCCTGCCACTTCTCGCTCCACAGGATCCGGTTCACGCCGCGCGCGCCGGGCGTATCGACCGCCTGCTCGTACCAGCGGGTGCCGGGCGCGTCGCCGCGCTTCGCCACCGCGAGCCGCTTCAACTGCGACGGCGGCGTGACGTAGTACGCGTTGTCCCACGAGCCGTCGAAGCCCGTGGTTTCGTACTCGGCCGGCGGCACGCTGACGACCGTCCGGTTCGTCGCGTCCACATACTCGATGCGCGTCGTCTTGCCGTCATTCGTCACGTGTCGCGCGGCCGCCTGGAAGTTGAAGTGCTTGTGGCCGGCATGGGCGGCGGCCGGCTGCACGCCGGCGCGCGGCGGCGTCTCGCGTGCCCCGCCCGCGTCGTGGTCATGGTCGTGATCGTCGCCGTGACCGCCTGCGGCCGCGACGGGCAGCACGCGTTCGACCCACACGTGCCCGTCGCGCCGCACCATCCGTTCGCGATACAGCGTCGTGCGCGTCACGCCGTCGGCCGACACCGTGCGGCTCTCGTGCAGCAGCACGGCGTCGAAATCGGCCGCCGCAAGGGCCGGTAGCGCAACCCACCCGCAAGCGAGCGCACAGAGAAGCTGACGTTTCATCGGGCGTTCCCGTTCCTCATGAGATCAACGGACTCAGAAACCGAACGCCGAGCGCACGAGACCGAACACCTTCGTGTTGTCGATCGTGCCCTTGAACGCCTTCGCGTCCGCGCCGTCGGCGAACAGCATCACGTCGCCGCCGCCGTGCGTCTCCGAGCCCGCGCTGCCCATCCGCACGCCGACTTCCTGCAGATACGCCTCGTTCGTCGCCGTGGCCGAATCGACCGACGCGCGCACGTTCGGCCGGTTCGCGCCGTTGCCGAACACCAGCGTCGTGTAGGTGTTGCCGTCGGCGTCCTTGCTCGGCTGGCCGTCGCGATAGTTGCGGCTGATGTCGAGAATCGGGTTGCCGCGCTTCGAATAGCCGTTGATCGTCATCGTGTGGTCGTGGTCGGCCGTCACGACGATCAGCGTGTTCGACAGGTCGACCTTCGACAGCGCGACGCGGATCGCTTCGTCGAATGCCACCGTGTCTTCGAGCGCGCGCTTCGCGTTGGTGCCGTGCAGCGCGTGATCGATCCGGCCGCCCTCGACCATCAGGAAGTAGCCGTTCGAATTCTTCGACAGCACGTCGATCGCCTTCGACGTCATCTCGGCCAAGCTCGGCTGCGACGGCCCTTCGCCCTTGCCGGCCACGCGGTCGAGTTCGTATTCGAGATGGCTCGTCGAACTGAACAGGCCGATCAGCTTGCCGTTGCCGGCCTGCGCGAGCTGATCCCTGGTCGCGACGACGGTGTAGCCCTTCGCCTTCATCTCGTTGAGCAGGTTGCGCCCGTCCGCGCGCCCGCGCTTGTTGGCCACCGGATCGAACGGCGTCCAGTGGTTGCGGCCGCCGCCCATCAGCACGTCGACGCCGTCGCCGAGTGCCGCGTTGTAGCCCGCGCCGCCCGGCGCCGCCTGCGCGGCGATGTCGTACTGCGCATCGCGATGGCAGATGTGCGAATAGGTCGCGGCCGGCGTCGCGTGCGTGAGTTCGGTCGTCGTGATCGAGCCGACCGCCTTGCCGCGCGCCTTCGCCAGTTCCAGCAGCGTCGCGACCGGCTGGCCGTTGCCCGGCGCGCAGTTGTTGACGGTCTTGTTGCCGTTGGCGTCGTTGCCCGGCGCGACCGCGCGCGTGTCGGACGACATCGACAGCACTTCGTTGTTCATCTTCACGCCGGTCATGTACGCGGCCATCGATGGCGCGCTGTCGGTCGTCTGCGCGTCGTTCGAGAAGGTCTTGACACGCGCGGTGCGGGCCAGCTTCTCCATCGTCAACTGCCCCGACTCACCGACCTTGTAGATCCGGCTCGCCGTCACGGTCGTCGGCCCCATGCCGTCGCCGAGAAAGAAAATCACGTTCTTCGCCTGGCCGGCGGCTTGCGCCGCGCCGCACGCGAAACCCGCGACGGCCAGCGCCGCCGCGATGCACTTGATGGTCGACATCCTGTATTCCCCTGTACCCGTATGGTCGGCGCTCACAGCTGCACCGCGTTGCGCACCAGCTCGAAGACCTTGTTGTTCTCGATCACGCCGTGGAACGCATCCGCGCCGCGGCCGATCGCACCGAGGAACACATCGGTGCCGCCGTGCGTCTCGTTGCCCTTGTCCATCCGCACGACCGCCTCCTGGCGATAGTCGTCGGCGCCGGTCACCGCATCGGTGAGCGCGGTGCCCGCGCGGCTGCCCTGCACGCGGTTCTCGCCGTTGCCGAAGCCGATGATCGTGTACGGCGCGCCGTCCGCGTCCTTCGCGACCGTCCCCGTCTGGTAGTTGCGCAGCACGCCCAGCACGCCGGGCTTGCCTGCCTCGGTCTTGCCGGTGCGCGCCGCATAGCCGTTCAGCACCAGCGTGTGGTCGTGGTCTGCGGTGACGACGATCAGCGTGTTCTTCAGGTCGGGATCGGTCTTGCGCACCTTGTCGATCGTGGCCTTGATCGCGTTGTCGAACGCCACCGTGTCCTGCAGCGCGCGCTTCGCATTGGTGTCGTGCAGCGCGTGGTCGATCCGGCCGCCCTCGACCATCAGGAAATAGCCGTTCGGGTTCTGCTGCAGCACGTCGAGCGCGCGCGTCGCCATGTCGCTGAGGCTCGGCTCCTTGGTCGCGCCGCGGTCGAGGTCGTAGCTCATATGGCTCGACGAGAACAGGCCGACCAGCTTGCCGCTCTTCGTCGCATCGGCGGCCAGCAGGTCGTCGCGGTTCTGCGCGAACGCATAGCCCTTCGCCTTCAGCTCGTTGACCAGGTTGCGGCCGTCGGTGCGCTTGCCGCCACCATCCTTCGGCACGAAGAATTGCGTGCCGCCGCCGAGCACGACGTCGACGCCGTTGCCCAGCGCGCCGTTGTAGCCCGCGCCGCCCGGCACGAGCTGCGCGGCGATGTCGTTCTCGGCGTCGCGATGGCACACGTGCGCGTACGTCGCGGCCGGCGTCGCATGCGTGACGCGCGTGGTCGTCACGACACCGGTGGCCAGCCCCTGTGCCTTCGCGATCTCGAGCAGCGTCGTCGCCGATTTGCCGTTGTTCGCGCCGCAGTTGCCGGTGAGGCTCGCGGTCGGCTCGATCGCCTTCGTGTCGGGCGACATCGAGATCACTTCGTTGTTGGTCTTGACGCCAGTCATGTATGCCGACATCGACGGTGCGCTGTCCGTCACCTGCGCATCGTTGGAGTAGGTCTTCACGAACGCGGATTCGGGCAGCGTGTCGATCGTCAGCGCGCCGTCTTCACCGACCGCATAGATGCGCGCGGCCGTCATCGTCGTGATCCCCATGCCGTCGCCGAGGAAAAAGATCACGTTGCGCGCGGCCAGCGGCGTCGTGGGGCCGGGCGCCGTGCTGGTCGGGTCGTCGTCGCTGCCGCATCCGGCCAGTGCAAAGGCGCCCGCACACAGCAGCGCCGCCAGTTTGATTCGATTCATGTTGCCGGTTCCCCCCGCCATTGATGCTTTCGAAATGAAAGGCGATGGTAGGAACCTGATGTGACGGCAATATGAATGCTAATTGGAAGGATTCGAAGGATTTATGAAAGGAGACGGCGAGGCGCCACGGTCGGGCGCCCCGCATGCGGCGGCATCATTCCGCGTGTTCGGCTGTGACGTTGCGCACGGTCACGATGCGCGCAGGCGGAATGTTTGCCCAGACGATCCGGCTGCCACTGGCAACAAATGCCGAATCGCCCAACGGATGACGGCCGGGCGGCCGCAGGTCGTACGTGAACTGAATCATCACGCCATCGGCCGACAGCACGCGATGGCACTGATCGATGATCGCCGTCACGTCCTGACGCGGCAGCGTGCGCAACGGCAGGCACGACACGATCGCGTCGACGCGCGCATCGGGCGGCAGCAGCCGCTCGAGCTGCCGCGCGTCGCCCGACACGATCGAGATGCCCGGAAAGCGCCGCCGCAGATGCTGGACGAACGCCGGCGAACGCTCGACCACGACGAGGCGCCGTGGCGCGACGCCGCGTTCGAGCAAGGCCGCGGTGATCGCACCGGTGCCGCCGCCGAGCTCGACGACCAGCCCGTCGCCGTCCGGCACCGCGTCGGCCATCTCGCGCGCCAGTTGCCGCGAACTCGGGCACAACGCGCCCACCGAGGCCGGACGGCCAACCCACTCGCGCACGAACAGTGCCGAGACACGCCACGCGTTCGGCCACATCATGGGCAGCCCTTGAGCGGTTGCGCTGTCGGCCGCGACGCGCCGATGGCTTCGTTGAACAGGGCTACGGCGACACGGGGCTTTGGCATGCGCATCCTCCTGGACGAATCGGTCCGTCGCAGGAAGAGCGACGTTCAAATCGATTCTAGGAAACACAAACTTAAGACGACGTGAAGATTGTCCCTGATTCCGCTGATCAATTCGTGCCAGATCGTCCGCCGGATGCCCGATCAGCGATCGATACGCTGCTGGAAGTGCGCCGGATAGCGTTCGCCGACGATCCTGATCTGCTGCAGCGCGGCTTCGATCGCGGCGAGATCGTCGGCCGTCAGCACGACGGCGGCCGCGCCCACGTTCTCGTCGAGCCGGTGCAGCTTCGTCGTGCCCGGGATCGGCACGATCCACGGCTGGCGGGCCAGCAGCCAGGCCAGCGCGATCTGCGCACGCGTCGCGCCCTTGTCGGTCGCGATCCGGCCGAGCAGGTCGACGAGGCCCGCGTTCGCCTTGCGGTTCTCCTCCGAGAAGCGCGGCACGACATTGCGGAAATCGTTCTCCGCGAACGTCGTGTTCGCATCGATCGCGCCGGTCAGGAAACCTTTACCGAGCGGGCTGAACGGCACGAAGCCGATCCCGAGCTCCTCGAGCGTCGGCAGGATCCGCGCCTCCGGCTCGCGCCACCACAGCGAATACTCGCTTTGCAGCGCGGCGACCGGCTGCACCGCGTGCGCGCGGCGAATCGTCTGCTCACCGGCTTCCGACAGCCCGAAGTGCGCGACCTTGCCTTCTTGGATCAGGTCCTTGACCGTGCCGGCCACGTCCTCGATCGGCACGTTCGGATCGACGCGATGCTGGTAGAACAGGTCGATGCGATCGACCTTCAGCCGCTTCAGCGCCGCATCGGCCACATCGCGAATATGCGACGGCCGGCTGTCGACGCCCTTCATCGGCTGGCCGTCCTCGAAACCGAACTTGGTGGCGATCACGACCTGGTCGCGAAACGGCGCGACCGCCTCGCCGACCAGTTCCTCGTTGACGAACGGGCCATACGCTTCCGCCGTGTCGAAGAACGTCACGCCGCGCTCGAACGCGGCGCGGATCAGTGCGATGCAGCTCGCCTTGTCGGTGGCGGGGCCGTAGCCGTAACTCAATCCCATGCAGCCGAGCCCGATTGACGAGACTTCGAGGCCGCTCTTACCCAGCATGCGCTTTTGCATGACGTTCTCCTGCTGAAGATGAAAAGGATCGACGGGATGCCGAGGAAGCCAGTGTAGGTTGATGGATACTGCTCAACAATCGGCGTACCCTTTCATGCGTTACTGAGGAAAATTCATAAATGCTCCGCACCGGCATCGGCGAACTGACGACCTTCATCACGATCGCGGAGCAGCGCAGCTTCAGCGGCGCGGCGCGCATCCTGGGCGTGTCGCCGTCGGCGCTGAGCCATGCGGTGCGCCATCTCGAAGCGCGGCTCGGCGTGCGCCTCTTCAACCGCACGACGCGCTCCGTCGCGCTGACGGAGGCCGGCGAGCAGTTGCTGCTGCGCGTGCGGCCCGCGGTGGCCGATCTCGAAGATGCATTGAACGACGCGGCCACCGCCCGCAACCGCCCGTCCGGCCAGATCCGGATCAGCGCGTCGGAAGCGGCTGCGCGCCCGCTGATCCGGCATGTGCTGCCCGCATTCGTCGCCCGCTATCCGGACATCCACGTCGAGTTCGTCACCGATTCGCGGCTGATCGACATCGTCGAGCACGGCTTCGACGCCGGCATCCGGGTACACGAAGACGTGCCGCGCGACATGATCGCCGTGAAATTCGGCGACACGATCCGCTTCATCGCGGTGGCGTCGCCCGACTACCTGTCGCGGCACGCACCGCCGGCGCGTCCGCAGGATCTCGTGCAGCACCGATGCATCCGCTACCGGTTCGAAAGCGGCGCGCTCTATCGATGGGATCTGATCCGCAAGGGCAAGCGCGTCAGCGTGGATGTCGACGGGCCGATGACGCTCGGCAACCAGGGGCTGATGATCGAGGCCGCGCTGGCCGGTATCGGCATCGCGTGGGTGACGGCGTCGCGCGTGGCCGATCACGTCGCCGCCGGGCGGCTCGTGCAGGTCTTGCCGGAATGGGGCCAGGATTTCGGCGCGCTGTGCCTCTACTATCCGGCGAACCGGCATCCGCCGGCGGCGCTGCGGCTGTTCGTCGAGGCCGTGCGCGAGTGGGTGGCTGCCGGGCGCGAAGCGGCGCCGGACTGAGCGCACGCGCTCGCTTGCGGGCACGTCATCGCGGCCGATGCCGCGCCACGCGGCACACGGCACCCGCCCGCACGCTTAACGCGTGGCGCGCATCAGGATATTCGCGAACGGCAAGCCCTCATCGTCCTCGTCGCGCCGCGATACTTCCTCGAAGCCGAGCCGCGCGTAAAACGCATGGGCAGCGCGATTGTCGGCGTACACCTCGAGATCGAGCGTGCCCTTGAGCGCGAGCGCATGCTCGACCAGCGCGCGGCCGATCCCGTGGCCCTGCATCGCCGGCGCGACGAACAAGCCGCCGATCGACGTGTCGAGCAGGCCGATGAAGCCGACCGGCTCGCCGGCCCGGCACGCGACCCAGGTTTCCGCCTCGGGTAGATAAACCTGTTCGATCAGCGTGCGCTGCTCGCGCAGCCGCGCCTCGCCGAGAAACGGATGCGCAAGCAGCGATGCGTCGAACCAGATGGCCGACAGCGTGTGCAGGTCGGATGCCTCGTAGGCGCGAATCTCGATTGCCATGTTTTCGTGTTGTTCAATTCGTCGTGCGGGGACGAACGCACCCCGCTGCGTTCGTCGATGCGGTACGCCGCGCGCGCGGCCCGAAGCAGCGCGGCGCGGCGCCGTGTCACCGCAGGTTGGTTCTGGCGAGCTCGACGATCTCGTCGCCGCGCCCGCTGAGGATCGCGCGCAGCATGAACAGGCTGAAGCCCTTCGCATGCGCGATCTCGATCTTCGGCGGCATCGCGAGCTCGTACTTCGACGTGACGACGTCGACCACTGCCGGCCCGTCATGTGCGAACGCCATGCGCAGCGCCTCTTCGACGTTCTCCGAATGCTCGACGCGCACGCTGAAGATGCCCGCGCCCTTCGCGATCGCCGCGAAGTCGGTCGGGCTCAGGTCGACGTTCGTGTCGAGATAGCCGGCCGCCTTCAGCTCCATCGACACGAAGCCGAGCAGGCTGTTGTTGTACACGACGATCTTGATCGGCAGCTTGAGCTGCCGCGCGGTGAGCAGATCGCCGAGCAGCATCGACAGCCCGCCGTCGCCGGACAGCGACACCACCTGCCGCCCCGGATGCGCGCCCTGCGCACCGAGCGCCTGCGGCATCGCGTTCGCCATCGAGCCGTGATTGAACGAGCCATGCAGTTGCCGCTTGCCGTTCATCGTCAGGTAGCGCGCGGCCCACAGCGTCGGCGTGCCGACGTCGGCCGTGAAGATCGCGTCGTCCGCCGCGACTTCGTCGACGATCTTCGTCAGGTATTGCGGATGGATCGCGCGACCCGGCGGCTCGGCCACCGCGAGATCGTCGAGGCCCTTGCGCGCCGCCGCATAGTGCTTCAGGGCATTCTCGAGGAAGCGCCGCTGGGTCTTGCGCGTGAGGCGCGGCAGCAGCGCCGCGATCGTTTCCTTCACGGTGCCGACGAGGCCCAGTGCGAGCGGTGCGCGATGGCCGAGCTGCGAGCCCTTCCAGTCGATCTGCGCAACCTTCGCGTTCGACGGATAGAACGGCCGGTACGGAAAATCCGTGCCGAGCATCAGCAGCGTGTCGCACGATTCCATCGCGTGATAGCCCGAGCTGAAGCCGATCAGCCCCGTCATTCCGACATCGAACGGGTTGTCCCATTCGACGAACTGCTTGCCGCGCAGCGCATGCACGACCGGCGCGCCGAGCGTATCGGCCAGCGCGACCACCTCGTCGTGCGCGCCTTGCGTGCCGCTGCCGCACAGCAGCGTCACCGCGTCGGACGCATTGAGCAGCGCCGCGAGCCGGTCGAGATCGGCATCGGCCGGCAGGATCGACGGCGGCGCCGATTCGCTCCACGCGGGCAGCTCTTCCGGACCGTCGCCGAGCGCGATGTCGCCGGGCAGCACGATCACCGCGACGCCGCGCTCGTCGATCGCGGTGCGCATCGCGCGCGCGAGCACGCGCGGGAACTGCGACGCGTTCGTCACGAGCTCCGCGAAGTGGCTGCACTCGCGGAACAGTTCCTGCGGATGGGTTTCCTGGAAGTAGCCGAGGCCGATTTCCGTCGACGGAATGTGCGCGGCAATCGCCAGCACCGGCTGGTGATTGCGGTGGCAGTCGTACAGCCCGTTGATCAGGTGCAAATTGCCGGGGCCGCAACTGCCCGCGCACACCGCGAGCCGCCCCGTCGACGCCGCATCCGCGCCGGCCGCGAACGCGGCGCTTTCCTCGTGCCGCGTATGCATCCAGCGGATCGAGCCGATCTGGCTCAGGCTGAACGACAGGCCGTTCAGGCTGTCGCCCGTCACGCCCCAGATGCGCTCGACGCCCGCTGCCGCGAGCGTCTTCGCCAGGTATTCCGCCATCGTCTGTCTTGCCATGATGCCCTCGCTGTCGGGTTGTCGCGGCATATCGGCATCCGCGCACGAGCCGTGCGCCGCACAGTTGCGCATGATAGTCAATCGCTCGAATCGACGTACGAACGGTGCACGCCGATGCGCCAGCGTGCGCCGCGTCTTCCAGGAATGCCGGGTCAATCAGACAAAATCCGACACAAATGATGTCCGGCGCAGCACCACTCGTACTTGTTCAATATTCGAAGCCGAAAGTGTTTCGTAATATCGGTTTCGTTTCAATCGGTCGCACCGAATTCGGTATCGGCCCTCAGCAAGATTTCGAGGCCATTCATTCGCCCCCTCTTCCACATCCATCACCGACACGCCGGGCGCGGAGAATCGATGCCTGCCGGCATGCACCCGCAACGCACAACAGCATCACGGGCACACGGATGCCCGATCGCAGCGGCCCGCGTCTCGCACGGCCGCTGAGAACTCGACATGTGCAAGACACGATTGACGGGCGCAGCCGCGCCCGATCCGGCACGAGCGAAGGGCGGCCATGACCAGTCGCGCCGCTGGTGGTGTCGGGAGGCCGGCGTCCGGCCCTCCCGTTCGACACATCGATTCGTAGAACTTATCGATGTCTTCCCGTTCATCAACCCAACCACAAGGAAACAATCGCGATGAACAAGACTTACGCACTGGTATGGAATCGCTCGCGGAGGGCCTGGGTCGCAACCGGGGAAACGGCCCGTCGCTGCGGCAAATCCGGTGGCAGCCGCATGGCCGCCGCGGCCACGCTGCTCGGCCTCGCCGCACTGCCCGCGTTCGCACTGCCGTCGGGCGAGGCCGTCACGTCCGGCAAGGCCGACATCGTCCGCTCCGGCGACGGCCGCACGATGAACATCAACCAGCACACCGACAAGCTGATCACCAACTGGAACGACTTCAGTGTCGCCAACGGCGAACGCGTCTCGTTCAATCAGCCCAACGCCGTGTCCGTCGCGCTCAACCGCGTCATCGGCAACCAGGGCAGCCAGATCGACGGCCAAATCAGCGCCAACGGCCGCGTGTTCCTCGTGAACCCGAACGGCGTCCTCTTCGGCGCCGGCGCACAGGTCAACGTAGGCGGCCTCGTCGCGTCGACGAAAGACATCTCCGACGCCGATTTTCAGGCCGGCCGCTATCGCTTCTCGGGCAACTCGACCCGCGCGATCGTCAACCACGGCACCCTCACCGCCGCCGACGGCGGCAGCATCGCGCTGCTCGGCGCGCGCGTATCCAACCACGGCGTGATCCAGGCGAAGCTCGGCCACGTCACGCTTGCCGCGGGCGACGCATTCACCGTGAACTTCGACGGCAGCGGGCTGCTCGATGTGCAGGTCGACGGCGGCGCGGTGAACGCCGAGGCCAGCAACGGCGGGCTGCTGAAGGCCGACGGAGGCGACGTGCTGATGACCGCCCGCGCGGCAGGCAACCTGCTCGACGCTGTGGTCAACAATACGGGCGTCGTCGAAGCACGCGGCCTGAACGGGCGCGGTGGCAGGATCACGCTCGACGGCGGCACCGTGAAGGTCGCCGGCCATCTCGACGCGAGCGCCGGTGAAGCGGGCGCGCCGGCCGGCGCCGTCACGACGCGCGGCGAGCGCGTCGACGTCGCCGCCAGCGCACAGGTGGACACGCGCGCAGGCAACCGTGCGGGCACCTGGACGATCGCGGCCGCCAATGCGGGCGTCAACGGCGCGAACGACACGGGCCGCTCGATCGGCGCCGACACGTTGTCCCGCAACCTGGGCACCGCGAGTGTCGAGCTCTCGAATACGCACGGCGATCTCGTCGTGGGCGCGCCTGTTTCGTGGGCCAGCGACAACACGCTGGCGCTCGAGTCGCGCCAGGGCAACGTCGACCTCCGGAACACGGTGTCGGCCAGCGGTGCGCACGCGCGCCTGCTCGTGAATGCCGCGAACCGCATCCGCATCACCGACGCCGTGAAGCTCACCGGGCAAGACGCGCATCTCGAACTGAACGCGAAGAACGGCCACACGTTCGCAACGGAGCATGCTGCCGTCACACTGTCGGGCGCCAACGCATCGTATCGATCCAACGGCAACGACTACAAGGTGCTGCATACGCTCGACGATCTCCGCCGGATCGACGGTGACCTGAACGGCCGCTACGTCCTGGGCAACAGGATCGACGGCAACCGTGCCAACTTCCGCAGCATCGGCGGCAACCGCGCGTTCGGCGGCGTGTTCGACGGTCTCGGCAACACCATCGCCCGCGTCGACATCACCAATCCGGGCGGCAACGCAGTCGGCCTGTTCGCGTACAACACCGGGTGGATCGGCAATCTCCGGCTCGACTCGCTCAGCGCGAGCTCGACAGGCGCGGGTTACAACGCGGCGCTGGGCAGCCTCGTCGGCGTCAATGCCGGCGGCCAGATCCGCAACGTCGTTGCGACGAACATCACGGTGGCCGGCAATGGCGGCCGGTTCGGCATGGTGGGTGGCCTCGTCGGCCGCAACGTCGACGGAACCATCGACGCCGTCAACTTCTCCGGGCGGGTGTCCGCGCGGAACGACAGCGTCAGCGTCGGCGGCCTGGTCGGCCGAAACGACGGCGATGACGCGATCATCGCGAACAGTCATGCCGATGCCGACGTGTCGGTGGAGTCCAGCAGCGCCTTCGCGCGCTACTCGCAAAGCGTCGGCGGCCTGGCGGGTTCGAACTCGGGCACCATTGCCGACTCGTCGAGCAGCGGCCGGGTCACCGGCGGTTCCTACATGAACGTCGGCGGCCTCGTCGGCGAAAACGAATCCGGCACGCTGCGCCGCGTCTCGTCCGACGCGCTGGTCCTCGCGGGCCTCGGCAGCCAGGTCGGCGGCCTCGCCGGCTACAACGCCGGCACGATCGAGCACGCCAGCGCCAGCGGCACCGTTCGATCGCAGCCGCTGGCGGTCGCGGGCGGCCTTGTCGGCGTCAACGCGCTGGGCGGCACGATCCGGCATGCCTCCGCCACCAACACCGTCACGGCGCTTCGCTCGACGATCGGCGGTCTCGTCGGCTACAACTATGTCGGCGGGCTGATCGAGAACGCATCGGCATCCGGCACGATCGGCGGCACGGGTTCCGATCTGGGCGGTCTCGTTGCCATGAACGCAGGCGGGATCCGCTCATCGACGGCAAGCACCACGATCAACGGCAATCCGTCGGACAATCCGTTCTTCCTCGGCGGGCTCGTCGGGCTGAACACGGGCTGGATAGAAGACAGCTCGACGTCCGGTCCGGCTGCAAAGTTCGCGTTTTACGCCATCAACCTCGGCTACATCGACAACGAGCGTCCGCCGGTCATCATGAAGTAACCTCACCCTCGCACTGCGTCGCCGGCCCCTTCCGCATCGGGGGCCGGCAACGTTCAAGTTCACGGGAATCGATCTTCATTGCCAAGCGATCTGCCTCGGCAGTGCGATCGGTCAATATCCCGGCGCGAAACAAATCGCGAAAAATCCGACAAAAAACATAAGTTCCCACCGCTGATTAGTACTTGTTCAATTTTCTCGCGCGACGATCGTTCGTAACATTCCTCGCAGCTTCATCGACCCGGCTCGAATGCGATTCGCCGGATCAGTATTCCAGCCTCCGAGGTGGCTTATTCGCGCATCACCCTGTCTTTCCACGCCGGCCACCCACGGTCGTCCTGCCTGCGTCACCGCTCACGAGCGCCTGGCGACACCGATGCTTGCCCCCCTTTCGTGCCACGACGACATGCGCACGCCGCACGTCGCGCCCAGCCCGCGTCGCCACGTCACCCGCCTGCTGGCCTTCCTGCTGCTGTCGCCGGGCCTCACAGCCGCCCAGTTGCCGGGAGCAGGACAATCGCTGCGCGACGTCGAAACGGTTCGACCGTCGCTGCCGCCCGCCACGGCGCCCGAGATCGCCCTGCCCGCGTCGCCCACGGGCAACGAGCCGGCAGCCGACGCAGGCCCGCGCGTGCATGTCCGCGCATTCGAACTCGAAGGCAATCGCCTGCTCGACAGCGCGCCACTGCAACACGAACTCGCCGACCTCGTCGGCCAGGAACTGGGCTTCGACGAACTGCGTCAGGCCGCCGCGCGAATCACCGCCTACTACCGGTCGCGCGGCTACGTGCTCGCGCGCGCCTATCTGCCCGCCCAGGACATCGAGCAGGACGTCGTGCGCATCGCCGTCGTCGAAGGGCGCTACGGCGCGATCGAGCTGCACAACCGCTCGCGCGTGCTCGATGGCGTGGCTCGCCAGCCGATCCGCTCGCTGCGGCCGGGCGACGTGGTGCACGGCGCAGATCTCCAACGCAGCCTGATGCTGCTCGACGAACTGCCGGGCGTGAACGCGAAAGGCACGCTGCGCGCGGGCGCCGAGCCCGGCACGACCGATCTCGCGATCGACGTCGAACGCGCGCCCTTCGCCACCGGCGGCCTCGAGCTCGACAACTTCGGCGATCCGCTGACGGGCCGATACCGCGCGACCGGGAACGTCGCGGTCAATTCGCCACTGCGGCTCGGCGATCAATTCACGTTGCGCGGACTCACCAGCAACACGAACCAGCGTTACTACCGCGCGGCGTACCAGTTGCCGGTCGGCCCGGCCTCGACGCGGGTCGGCATTGCCTATTCGGACATGACCTACCGCCTCGGCGGAGAATTTCGCCCGCTCGGCTTCCACGGGAACGCGAGCGTCCGGAGCGTGTTCGTGACGCAACCGCTGCTGCGCAGCCGCAAGATGAGCGTCAACGCACAGGTGCTCTACGAAAACAAGAGCCTGCGCGACGACTACGGCGTGCTCGACTTCATCGGCGACAAGCACATTGGCCTGTGGTCGTTCACCGTCAGCGGCAACAGCCATGACGAATGGTTCGGCGGCGGCAGAAACGGCTTCTCGGTCACGCTCGGCGCGGGCCGCATGCGCGGTAACGATCCGCTCGAAGCAAACCGGTTCGCGAAAACGCACGGCAGCTTCACCAGGCTGAATGTGAACGTATTGCGCCTGCAGGCGCTCGGTTCGCGCGTGCAGTTCTACACCCAGTTCGGCGCGCAACTCGCGTCACGCAATCTCGACTCCTCGGAAAAATTCAGCCTTGGCGGCCCCTATGGCGTGCGCGCATACGCCCTCGGCGCCGGCTCCGGCGACCAGGGCTGGCAGGCCACCGCCGAGCTTCGCTATCTGCCTGCCGCGAACTGGCAGGCGGCCGCCTTCGTCGACACCGGGCGCATGCAGTTCAATAAGCAACCGTGGACACGCGAGCCCAACACGATGCAGTTGTCCGCGACCGGCCTCGGCCTGAACTGGTACGGCATGGGCCGGCAGCTCAGCCTGACCGCCGCGTGGCCGCTCGGCAGCGCGAGCCAGGTGGCCACGGTCACGCGCGGCCCGAGCATCTGGTTGCAGGGCGCCCAGTATTTCTGAGCGTCCGGGAAGCCGGCCGGATTGGCATGCCGGCCGGCGAACGGCATGTGCGAATGGCGCGTAATCGCCATTCGTGCGTCGCTCGTGCAACGTCATTCGTCGCACGGGTCATTCAACTTGATCATCAGGAATACAAAACAATGAACAAGACCTACGCATTGGTATGGAACCAGGCCCGGCGATGCTGGACCGCGGTCGGGGAAACCGCGCACCGGCGCGGCAAAACGGGCAGCGGCAGACGCGCCGCGGCCGCAGCGGTCTCGCTGCTGGGCCTCGCCGCGCTGCCTGCGTTCGCACTGCCGTCGGGCGAGGCCGTCACGTCCGGCAAGGCCGACATCGTCCGCTCGGGCGACGGCCGCACGATGAACATCAACCAGCACACCGACAAGCTGATCACCAACTGGAACGACTTCAGCGTCGCCAACGGCGAGCGCGTCGCGTTCAATCAGCCCAACGCCGTATCCGTCGCGCTCAACCGCGTCATCGGCAACCAGGGCAGCCAGATCGACGGCCAAATCAGCGCCAACGGCCGCGTGTTCCTCGTGAACCCCAACGGCGTCCTCTTCGGCGCCGGTGCTCAGGTCAACGTCGGCGGCCTCGTCGCGTCGACGAAAGACATCTCCGACGCCGATTTCCAGGCCGGCCGCTATCGCTTCTCCGGCAACTCGACCCGCTCGATCGTCAACCACGGCACCCTCTCCGCCGCCGACGGCGGCAGCATCGCGCTGCTCGGCGCGCGCGTGTCCAACCACGGCGTGATCCAGGCGAAGCTCGGCCGTGTCACGCTTGCCGCAGGCGACGCGTTCACCGTGAACTTCGACGGCAACGGGCTGCTCGACGTGCAGGTCGACGGCGGCGCGGTGAATGCCGAAGCCAGCAACGGCGGCCTGCTGAAGGCCGACGGCGGCGACGTGCTGATGACCGCCCGCGCAGCAGGCAATCTGCTCGACGCCGTCGTCAACAATACCGGCGTCGTCGAAGCACGCGGCCTGAACGGGCGCGGCGGCAGGATCACCCTCGACGGCGGCACCGTGAAGGTCGCCGGCCACCTCGACGCAAGCGCCGGCGAAGCCGGCGCGCCGGCCGGCGCCGTCACGACGCGCGGCGAGCGCGTCGACATCGCCGCCGGCACCCAGGTCGACACGCGCGCTGGCAACCGTGTGGGCACCTGGGCGATCGAAGCCGCCAACGCCGGCGTGAACGGCGCGAACGACACGGGCCGCTCGATCGGCGCCGACACGTTGTCCCGCAACCTGGGCACCACGAGTATCGACCTCGCCAACACGCGCGAGCACCTCCGGGTCGGCGGGCCGGTCGCATGGACCAGCGACAACGCGCTCACGCTCACGTCGCGCAGCGGCGACATCGTCGTCGACCACGCGATCTCCGCAAGCGGCGCCAACGCGAGCCTGAACGTCAACGCCGCAAAGCGGATCCGGATCAACGATGCCGTCAGCCTCACCGGCCGCCGCGCGCACCTCGAGCTGAACGCGAAGGACGGCCACGCGCTGTCGGGCAACAAGGCCGTCATCACGCTGTCGGGCAACGACGCAACCTACCGTTCGAACGGTGAAGACTACAAGGTCCTCCATACGCTCGACGACCTGCGCGGCATCGATGCGAACCTGAACGGCCGCTACGTGCTCGGCAACGCGATCGACGGCAACAACGCGAACTTCCGCAGCATCGGCGGCAACGCGGCGTTCGCCGGCATCTTCGACGGGTTCGGCAACACCATCGCCCGCCTTTCCGTCTACAACACGTCGGCCCATGTCGGCCTGTTCGCGGCGAATGCGGGCCGAATCGCGAACCTCGGCCTGCGGAACGTCGCGGCGACCGCATCCGGCCTGCCCGGGACCGTCGGTACGCTGGCCGGCTACAACACGGGCACGATCTCGAACGTCGTCGCGCAGGACATCCGCATCGTGTCGCGCGGCCGTTCGACGGCCGGCGGCCTGGTCGGCGAGAACCGCGGCGGCACCATCGAGAGCGCCCGCGTGTCCGGCCGGATCGACGCCGATCGCGACGCATCCGACGTCGGCGGGCTCGCCGGTGCGAACGTCACGCTGGCCGGCCGGGCCGGCACGATCCGCGACAGCAGCGCCGACACCCTGATCGCCGCCGACGGCAGCGGTTCGGTGGGCGGCCTCGTCGGCCGCAACGCGGGCCTGATCGAAGCGTCGTCGAGCACCGGCGGCATCGTTGCCTCCAGCGATTCCGCGGTGGCGGGCGGTCTGGTCGGCGTCAACGAATTCGGCGGCGTCGTTCGCGGCAGTTCGTCGGCCGCGTCGGTAATGGCTCGCGAGAACGCGATCGCCGGCGGCCTGGTCGGCTTCAACCTGGGCACCGTGCGGGATTCGCATGCGACGGGCGCGGTCAACGTCGGCCGTTACGGCATCGCGGGCGGGTTCGCGGGCCTCAATTTCGGCACGATCGACGCTTCGACCGCCAGCGGCGACGTCGTGGCAGGCGATTCGAGCGACGCCGGCGGCTTCGTCGGCGTGAACAACGCCGACATCCTCGCGTCGCACGCGCACGGCAACGTCACGGCGGGCGATTCGGGTCGCACCGGCGGCTTTGCCGGCACCAACGACGGCACGCTCGACACCGTGGCCGCAAGCGGCGATGTCCGGTCGGGCAAATCGAGCCAGACGGGCGGCCTCGCCGGATACAACGGCGCACGCATCCGCGCGTCCACCGCGCACGGCACCGTGCGCGCCGGCGCGCGCTCCGACGTCGGCGGGCTCGCGGGCTTCAACGGTGGTGACATCGATGGGTCCTCCGCCGATGGCGCGGTCGTGGCGGGCGCCGACAGTGCCGTCGGCGGCCTCGTCGGGTTGAACTGGGGCAAGGTCAGCGCGTCGCGCGCGTCCGGCAACGTGACGGCCGCCGGCGTGAACCGCGCGGGTGGCCTCGTCGGCGACAACAACGGCACGGTGCGCCAATCGACTGCGTCGGGCAACGTCACGGCCGCTGATTACGCCGAAGCCGGCGGGCTGGTCGGCCGCAACACCGGCAACATCGACGATTCGTCGGCAACGGGCAACGTGCTGGCGGGCAAGGGGTCGAACGCAGGCGGGCTGGTCGGCCTCAACGACGGCGCCATCGCGCGATCGACGGCGACAGGCAACGTCGCCGCCGACACACGCAGCCGGGTCGGCGGTCTCGTCGGGCATTCGCTCGGCAGCATCGTCGCATCCCGTGCGAGCGGCGCGGCGCAGGGCGGCGATCTCAGCGACGTCGGCGGCCTCGTCGGCCGCAACCACGGCACCATCAAGCGCTCGTCGTCGGGCGGTACGGTGTCCGCGCTGCGGCAATCCGCGCTCGGCGGGCTCGTCGGCGCGAACTTCGGCTACGTCGGGCAGTCGTCAACCACGAGTCGCGTCGTCGTGATGGGCAATGCGGGCCAGCATTACGGGGCCATCGCGGGCGAGAACGAGGGCGAGCTGGTCGACAACGTGGCCACGAAGCGCGATGCGTCGGTGCCGCTCGTCGGTGCGCGCATCGTCGCGGCCCGCAATTGACCGGTAGCGCCCGCTGATGCCGCCGATCGCTCCGCGCGGGCGATCGGCGGCTTCGGCAACGCACGTGCTGCCGTCACTACAACGGCAGCGCGTGCGTCGACAGGATTTCCTTCAGCACCATGAACGAGCGCACCTGGCGCACGCCCGGCAAATACAGCAATTGTTCGGCGTGCAGCCTGTTGAAGCTCTCGTTGTCGCGCGTGCGCACGAGCATGAAATAGTCGAATTCGCCTGTCACGACGTGGCACTCGACGCACCCCGACACCTTCTGCGCGGCCTTCTCGAATGCGGCGAACGCCTCGGGCGTCGAGCGATCCAGCACGAAGCCGATCACGACCAGCATCCCGGCACCGAGCGGCTTCGGATCGAGCAACGCGACGATGCCGCGGATCAGCCCCATTTCCTTCAGACGCTCGACGCGCCGCAGGCACGCCGGCGCACTCAGCTTCACCTTCGCCGCGAGGCTCACGTTGGAGATCGACGCGTCCTGCTGCAGTTGCCGCAGGATCGCGCGGTCGATGCGATCGAGCGCCGGGGCGGCGTCGGCCGGCGATGCGCTGCCTCGATCTAATTTCATTGCGCAATCCTCATGCCTAACGAATCAAAATTGTTTATGACACTCCCGTATCGTCGATAACGTAGGCCACCGCAAATTATTTCGCAAGCTCATTTCTCACGCTTCTGCCTATCATTTTTCTCGTCGGAACATGGCTTGCCTGCCGCGCCCGAACGATTCCGTTTCCCGCCCACCGCTTTCCGGAGCCCGCCGATGAACCTGCAACGTTTCCCCCGTTATCCGCTCACGTTCGGCCCGACGCCGATCCAGCCGCTCAAGCGCCTGAGCGAACACCTCGGCGGCAAGGTCGAACTGTATGCGAAACGCGAGGACTGCAACAGCGGCCTCGCATTCGGCGGCAACAAGACGCGCAAGCTCGAATACCTCGTCCCCGATGCGCTCGCGCAGGGTGCGGATACGCTCGTGTCGATCGGCGGCGTGCAGTCGAACCAGACGCGCCAGGTCGCGGCCGTCGCCGCGCACCTCGGGATGAAATGCGTACTCGTGCAGGAGCACTGGGTCAACTACGAAGATCCGGTGTACGACCGTGTCGGCAACATCCAGCTGTCGCGCATGATGGGCGCGGACGTGCGGCTCGTGTCCGACGGCTTCGACATCGGTATTCGCCGCAGCTGGGAAGAAGCGATGGAGAGCGTGCGGCAAGCGGGCGGCAAGCCCTACCCGATTCCGGCCGGCTGTTCCGAGCATCCGCTCGGCGGGCTCGGCTTCGTCGGTTTCGCGGAAGAAGTGCGTGCGCAGGAGGCACAACTCGGCTTCAAGTTCGACTACATCGTCGTGTGCTCGGTCACGGGCAGCACGCAGGCGGGGATGGTCGTCGGCTTCGCGGCCGACGGGCGCGCCGACCGCGTGATCGGGATCGACGCGTCGGCAACGCCCGAGCGCACGCACGAACAGATCACGCGCATCGCGCGGCATACCGCCGGACTCGTGGACCTCGGCCGGCCGATCACCGCGGAGGACGTGGTGCTCGACACGCGCTACGCCGGCCCCGAATACGGGCTGCCGTACGACGGCACGCTCGAAGCGATTCGCCTGTGTGCACGGCTCGAAGGCATGCTGACGGATCCGGTGTACGAAGGGAAGTCGATGCACGGGATGATCGACAAGGTACGGCTTGGCGAATTCGAACCGGGGTCGAAAGTGCTGTATGCGCATCTCGGCGGCGTACCGGCGTTGAGCGCGTATGGCGAGATTTTCCGGAACGGTTGACTCGGTTCCCCGGAAGCCCGACACGCGACGGCAACGTCATCATCGGGCTTCCGGCGAGCCGCTCCAACACATGCACGGTTCGACTCCGCCGGCCGTCTTGCGCACCATCTTCATCTCGATATCGCCGTAATACATTGTCCGTTCGGTCACATCGGACGGGCGTGTCTTCCACCACCATTTGTAAAGGCCGAGCTTGAAGTACGCGTTGCGATCGTCCGGATACGCATTCGGGACACCTGCGACGTGCACAACGCGTTCACCGTTCCGGTACACGTCGGTCAGCGCGTCGACGCCACGATCGTCCGGCCTGTACCGCAGCACCCACCACACCGGCTGCCCCCTGTCCGCAGCCGGGTCGCCGAACGCAAACGACCGGGTCGGCGTGCCCGGCGCGCCGCGTACGTCGACTTCGTATTTCCCGTCGTTCAGCAGCAATGCGAACGGCGGCGGTCCGTCGCTGCTGCCCTGATGCAACTGTGCGATGAGTTCCGGCTGCCTGGAATCGAACCGGTAGTCGGCCGGGATCACCGTCGACCACCGCACCTCGTAATCGTGGCCATTGATGAAGCGAAATACCGGAGCAAAACTCACCTCCGAACGCGGCGTGCCGCTTGCTACACCGCTGAAGTCCTGCGAGCGGCGCATCGCCACCTTCAACAGCGCGCCGTGATTATCGGTATTCGTGATGTTCTGCGGCTCAGGTTCCTGCAGACGAAGCTGCGGATCGATACCGTTCGCCCAGTCCGAGCGGTAGAAGCGCGCTTCCTCCAGCGTGCCGCCTGCCGGACTCGCATGGCAAACCGATGCGGCGAACATGCATGCAGCAACAACGAACCTACTCCGCACTGAACGCTCCTTTGCGACGGAACAACCGGAGTACGTACGCGCGCGCCAGCATCATCAGGAACCGGCTGTTGGTCGACAGATAGCGTTTCCACATCCGCCCTGGTTCCTGGATCACGCGGAACGCCCACTCCAGCCCACTACGCTGCATCCACAGCGGCGCACGTGCCACCTTCCCCGCCACGACGTCGAACGTGCCGCCTACGCCCATCACGAAATCGACGCCCAACTGCGATTTCCAGCGATTGATGAAGTTTTCCTTGTGCGGCGACGTGATCGCAACGAACAGCAGCCGTGCACCCGACCGGCGAATATCGTCCACGACCGCTTGTTCGTCGTCCCGGAAATAGCCGTGGTGATATCCGGCGATCGGCAGTCCCGGATAACGCGCCGCCACCACCGCGACAACCCGCTCCACGACGTCCGGCGTCGCGCCGAGCAGATAGACCGGCAGCCCTTTCAGGTTGGCCAGCGCCAGCAGCCGATCGAAGAGGTCCACGCCTGCCACGCGCTCCGGCACGGGAATGCCGAGCAGTCGCGCGCCCCAGACAACGCCCATGCCATCGACGTTGACGATGTCGCATTCGCGAACCGACGCGGCAAGCTCCGCATCGCGCTGCAGGTTGACGATCTTCGCAACGTTGATGACGACGTGTTGCGTAAATTGCCGTTGCGCCACCCTCTCGCCGATCCAGTCCACCGTGTCGTTCATGGACATCAGGTCGATCGGGCATGAAAAGAATTCAGCGCGCTTCATCGCATGGCCTCGTTATCGTGGTTTTCGACATCCGGAACATCGTGAGCCGACCGGGACGGCCGGCGAAGCGATGCGTACAACGCCTTCAACTTCGTCGACACATCGGCGGAGAAGCAACCGAGCGCCGCCAGCCGCTCGCGCCCGTTGGATCGTCCGCCGGCACGCAGGACATCGGCGAGTTCGTTCGTGAGGCGCCCGAGGTCGTGATCGAACACGACCATGCCCGGCGACACCCCATCGAGCAATTGCCGCACGTTACCGACATCGACCGACACGACCGGCAGGCCGAGCGCCATCGCTTCCTTGACCGACTGCGGCGACCCTTCTCGCGTCGATGTCATCAGCAGGCACGCGGCGCGTGCCAGCAGGTCTCGCACTTCGCCTCGCTCGAGGCCGTCGATATGCCGCTCCTGCACCCGGATGCCGTGCTGCTCCGAAAGCTGCCGCAGCACCCGGGCAAACAGCGGATAGTTCTTCTCGGCGCGCTTCGGCGACGACGGAAAGACGACGATCGGCATCATGGATGCCGTCTGCGCGTCGTCGCGATGCGCGACGAACACCGTCTCGTCGACGGCGCACGGGATCGTCTCCACGCGGCGGCGCAGCCCGCGCAAACGCGCGGAGATTTCCGCGCTCACGCCAATGCAGGCATGTGCGAAGCAGGCCATCGATTGCGACACGGCACGGATCCACAGCGGGCCGAGGATGTCCGTGCCATGAAACGTGATGACGACCCGTGCTCGCGTGAACAACCTGACCAGCGGCGCGGAGCACGCACTCAGGCCGAAGTGGAAATGCACGACGTCGTACGGTCCCGATCGTGCCTTCTTCCAAACATACCCGATCGATCGTAGATACTCGCCCTTGTCGCGATAGCCTTCGATGACGAGCACATCGACCGTACAGCCGCCGGAACGCCGCAGCGCCTCGACCTGCTCGGTTACGAACACGCCTTGCCACGGGCTGGCGCTGTTGTTGCCGAGATACATGTTCGTGACGACGAGAATTTTCATGAATGAACCTCCGCCGCACCGCCGCGACACGCCGGGCCGGCGCCCGGCCGCCCCCACGAGAATGCGTACATGGCAAGCAGTGCGGAAAATACGTAAGACGGCGACACAAACGCCATCGAGAAAATGTTGTCGAAGCAGAACGCACCGACGACGTAAAACCAGACGGCCGGTTTGTGCCGAACTTGCCCGTATGCCAGCACGAACACCAGCCACGCGATCGCGCCGAACACGCCCATCTCGACGAACAGGTGCGGGTAGAACGTGTCGGTGGTTTTCAACAGTCCGCCGAGTCCATACCAGTCGAAGTGATAGTGCTGGTAAAGCGGCGACGAGAACCGCACCGATGCCGGACCACCAAAGCTGCCCAGACCTTCGCCGAGCAGATTGCCGTTGCCGATCGACTCCAACATCACGCGATAGGATTCCGCGCGCGCCGAATTGCCGGCGACGACGTAGAACAGGACCTTCGCCATGCCGACTCTCATCAGCGAATCGAGCATCCCCATCGCCATGAGCGCGAGCGCCATGCCGGCGATGCCGGCAGTGGCCAGCCACGCGCGCACGTCCCGGACGTTCCTCACGAACGGATAGAACGCCAGCGCCGCGAACAGCTTGAACGAGAAGCCGAGCAACCCGAAGCACAGGAAGCCCCATGACGCGATCGCCGCGCGGCGGCCGGACCAGTACCAGCGGCACAGCAGGAACGCACAAAAATTGATGAAGCTGAATTCCGAAAAGAACCCCATCCACCCCTGCGCGCGCAGGAACAACCCCGAATCGATCCGGACCGGCATGAACAGCGGCAACCCGATCGCATACGACACGTAGAAATACAACTGGAACAGATCGTTGCTCACGACCACGCCGACGAACGTCCTGACCAGCACATCGAGCCGGTCGCGGTACGGGAAGATCGCCACCGTGATCGCGACCGGAAAGAGAAAGCGGATGAATTCCTCGATCCCCGCGCGGGTATTGAACGACAGCAGCATCCCGATGCAGAGCGACGTGGCGATCGGGAGCACGACGACGGCCAGCCGATGAAAGCGCGGACGCAGCAGGATCGCCGCGAACACCAGGCCGAACGCGCCCATCTTCACGACTTGCGAACGAACGTCATCAAGCGTGAGCAACGTATCGCTGACGCAGAATACGACGTACGCGAGCGCCAGCAGACCGGCTCCCAGGTCGGCGACCCGCGAGCGCCGATGCAGCCTGATGGCGGGCACTCGAATCGCCATGGTCATCGGCGCGCTCCCGACGCCGCCGGCAACGCCTTCCGATCCGTGACGCCAGCCTCGCCGATCGATTCCGCATACGCGGCGCACACCCGCCGCGCGTGCATGACGACGATCGCGTTCCGGATCAGTGTCACCACCACGGCGGCCGCGAGCATGCAGAAGAACCCGGCTTCGTCACCGATCGCGACACTGCCGCCGAGCAGCACACCGAACAGCGTCGACGTGGCGATGTTGATACGCGCGGTGACCGCGCTCTGCTCGAACGCCATCATCACGTTGCTGCCGACGACACCGAGTACCCCGGCCGCGCACAGGATCGCCATCAGAACGCCGCCCGCAAGCGCCATGTACGCGCCGCTTCCGTCGGCCCCGTAGTGGTAAGTCAGCCCCGCCACCATCGCCAGGTTCGCAACGAGCACGACCAGGTTAGACAGGTCGATGTTGCGCCGCATCGCACCCAGCGTCGCATCGAGGGGCGCCTTGTCCTTCTTCCGCTTCGCGAGATCGGGCAACTGCGCGATCGAAATCGCGCGCGGCAGCAGATTGCCGACCGCGGTCACCGACGCGAACAGCGACAGCATCCCTGCGAACGACGCGCCGCACATCGCCTTCGCCGCCGGCACGATCGCGAGCGCGATGCCGCCGGACAGGAAATTCGTCAGCCCGAACTGCAACCCCTTCGCGTCGATGCACATCGACACCGCGTGCCGTGCCGGTGCGCCAATCGCCACGAACATCGCGGCGGCTACCACGATCAGCGCACCGGCGAGACACAGCGATGCGGAATAGCCGTGGTACGTCCCGACCCGAAGCATCGCGCACGACCCCACAATCAACACGCAATCGAACGCAATCGTGATCCGGTAACGGCGGTACGACACGAAGAAATGCCGCGCGAGCTGATACACGGTCCAGCCCCACATCAGCGCGACCACGCCGCCGAGATCGAACGCGACGAGACCGGTCGCGAACACCAGCACGCACGCGAGCGTGGCTGCCACGGTCGTCCATCCGGCCATCGACACCAGCGAGTAGAACGCATCGCGCGCTGCCTGCTTCCCGTCGCTCGCCGGTACGCGCACCAGGATCAGGGTCGCCCAGCCGATCGCCGTGAAGAAGCCGATCATCTGCGCGATCGACACGTTGGACGCCGCATGCCCGAGTTCGTCCAATGAATAAAGCCGCTGAACGACCCAAAACGTCAGCACCCGATAGAGGCCGGGCGCCCCCGTACAGACGAGTGCCTCGAGGCGCCCCAGCAACTTTTTCGCATCGGCGTTCCGCAACATGACTTTCACGCGCTAGCCCGTCAACCGCGCGTCAGCACGCCGCGCGTGTCGATCACGACCTTGGTCTGCAGCCGCACCGGGTCCATGCGCCGGAACGGCGCGTGATCGACCAGGATGACGATCACGTCGGCCTCGGCCAACGCGGTATTCAGATCGCACAGCCGGACCTTTGCTTCGAGCGATGCCGGCAACGCGCGGATGTTGGGCTCGACGACCAGCAGCGTCGCGCCGGCATGCTCCGCCAGCGCTTCGACGATCGCGATCGCCGGGCTCTCGCGTAGATCGTCGATGTCCGCCTTGAACGCAAGCCCGAGACATGCGATCACCGGCTCGCGGAACCGGCTGGCCGCCCGCCGAATACGCTCGTACACAAAGCGCGGCTTGTCGTCGTTCACGTTGCGCGCGGTGCGGATCAGGCGCGCATGCTCCGGCGCCGAATCGACGATGAACCACGGATCGACCGCGATGCAATGACCGCCGACGCCCGGCCCCGGCTGCAACACGTCGACGCGCGGATGGCGGTTCGCCAGCCGGATCAGTTCCCACACGTTGATGTCGAGCGCGTCGCAAATCACCGACAGTTCGTTCGCGAATGCGATGTTCACATCGCGGAATGCGTTCTCGGTCAGCTTGCACATCTCCGCCGTGCGCGCATCGGTCAGGATGCACTCGCCGCGCACGAATACCGCGTACAGCTCCTGTGCCCGCATGCCGCATTTGCGCGTCATCCCACCGATCACGCGGTCGTTCTCCACGAGTTCGCGCACCACATGGCCCGGCAGCACACGCTCGGGGCAATGCGCAATCCGGATGTCCGAGCGCTCGCCTGCCTGCTGCGGGAACGTCAGGTCCGGGCGTTGCGCCGCGAGCCACGCGGCCATCTTCTCGGTCGCACCGATCGGCGAAGTCGATTCCAGCACCACCAGGTCGCCCTTCTTCAATACCGGTGCGACCGCCGCACACGCAGCCTCGATGTAGCTCAGGTCCGGCTTGTTGCCGTCGGTAAACGGCGTCGGCACCGCGATGAGGAACGCATCGGCCGGCTCGGGTGTCGCCGTCGCGCGCAGGTAGCCTTGCGTCACGGCCGCATGCACGAGCATGTCCAGTTCGGGTTCGACGATGTGGATCTGGCCGCGATTGATCGTGTCGACGGCATGTTGCGACACATCGACGCCAATCACGCTTTTACGACGTGCGGCAAAGGCCGCCGCGGTAGGCAGGCCGATATAGCCCAGCCCGATGACGGAAACGGTTTCGAATGACATGAATGGGGTTCTCCAGACGTCTGGGTAATCAGCAGAGCGAGCCGGTCAGGTAGGCTGGCCCTTGCGTCGAAATGGGCGGCGAGACGAGCAGATCCGCAATCCGTTCGCTCGCGCGGCCGTCGCCATACGGGTTGTGCGCGCGGCTCATCGCGCGATAGGCGCTACCGTCTTCCCACAGCTCGACCACCGCGCCGACGAGGCGCTCGACCTCGGTGCCGACCAGTCTCACCGTACCGGCCGCGACGGCTTCCGGTCGCTCCGTGGTGTCGCGCATCACGAGCACCGGCTTGCCGAGCGACGGCGCTTCTTCCTGGATCCCGCCGGAATCGGTCAGGATGAGCCACGCGCGGCTCATCAGATAGACGAACGGCAAATACTCCTGAGGCTCGATCAGCGCGACGTTGTCGATGTCGCCGAGCAGTCGCATGACGGGCTCGCGCACATTCGGATTCAGGTGCATCGGATAGACGATCCGGCACTCGGGATAGCGCTTCGCGACAGTTGCGATCGCTTCGCAGATCTGTTCGAACCCGCGGCCGAAGTTCTCGCGGCGATGGCCGGTCACGAGGATCATCCGCCGCTCGTCGTCGACCAGCGGGAACCGCTCGCGCATCAGCCGCACCAGCGCCCGGTCGCGCTTCAGGCGCTCGGTGATCGTCAACAGCGCGTCGATCACGGTGTTGCCGGTCACGTGCACACACGCGCCGTCGATGCCCTCCGCAAGCAGGTTTGCCCGCGACGTTTCCGTCGGCGCAAAGTGATGCAGCGCGAGCGCACCGGTCACCTTCCGGTTCGCCTCTTCCGGCCACGGCGAATACAGGTTGCCGGTGCGCAGGCCAGCCTCCACGTGACCCACCGGGATGCGCCGGTAATAGGCTGCGAGCGTCGCACCGAGCGTGGTGGTCGTATCGCCGTGCACGAGCACGAGATCCGGCCGGAACGACTCGAGCACGGGGTCGAGTGCATTGAGGATGTGCCCGGTCAGGCTGCCGAGCGTCTGCCCATCGCGCATCAGGTCGAGATCGTAATCCGGCGCGATATCGAAAAGGTCGAGCACCTGGTCGAGCATCTGGCGATGCTGCGCCGTCACGCAAACGCCGCAGCGCACGCCTTCGCGGGCCCGCAGCGCGCGAACGAGCGGCGCCATCTTGATGGCTTCCGGGCGGGTGCCGAAGGTAACGAGAATATTTTCGTGTCGATGGGTCATTGGAATCTCTGTCGGAGGATCACGTCCGATCCGCAGCGGTTTGTGAATCGGCACCGTCGTACGCGTAAGCGCCGTAGTTGCCGTACTGTGCGGAACGCAGTCCTGGCCGGAAGCCGTTGAACACGACGCCAGTTGCGCGCGCGCCGACGCGCTCGATCCGCTTCGCGGATTCGAGCAGCTCGCCCGAGGTCGTCACGCCGGAGCGCGCGGCGAGCAGGATCGTGTCCGCCTGCGCGGCAAGCACGATCGCGTCCGTCACCGGCAGCAGCGGCGGTGCGTCGAGCAAAACGACGTCGTAATCGCGCGCAACGTTCGTCAGCAACGCCGCAAGACGATCCGACGACAGCAGTTCGACAGGCCGGTCGGCGCGCGGGCCGGCCGGCAGCAGATCGACGTTCGGCGCGACGTCGTGAACGATCGCGGCGGCGCCGGTCACGCCGCCGCGAAGGACGGTCGACAAACCGATCTCCGGCCGCGTGCCGAATCGCTTCGCCAGCTCGCCACGACGCAAGTCGCCGTCGATCAGCAACACACGCTGGCCCGACTGGCCGAGCAGTGCGGCAACGTTGGCCGACACGAACGACTTCCCCACACCCGTGGATGGGCCGGTGATCAGCACCCGGTTGTTCTCGGGCCGGTCCGTCAACTGGAACCGCAGCGCCGTGCACAGGCTGCGCAGCGCCTCGACTGCGGGTTCGTTCGGCCACGCCATCGACAGGACCGACGCCCCGCCACCCGCTCCGCGCTGCGCAAACCGGCGTTGAGCGGCGCTTTGCGGGATCGTCGCCATCACGTTCAGGTCCGTGTCGCGCTCGATCTCGGCCGGATCGGTAACGCCGCCGAACAGCACCGCGCGGCCGATGACGGCACCCGAACCGAGCACGACCCCGAGCAGCGCGGCAATCACCGTCACCAGCGCCGGCTTCGGCCGTACGGGCTCGTCCGGCACGATCGCGCGATCGATCACGCGTACGTTGCCGATCTTGCTCGCGGTCGCCACGCGAAGCTGCTGGATGCTGTTCAGCAGGCCGACATAGATCTCGGTTTGCACGGTCACGTCGCGACGCAGGCGCACGACGTTCCGCTGCGCATCGGGCAATCGCCGGATCGCGTCGTTGAGCGTCACGATCTGCGCATTGGCGGCGGCGATCTGCCGGTCGAGCGCCCCGAGTTCCGGGTGGGCTGGCGTCAGCGTCGACGCCAGCGCCAATCGCTTCTGTTCGAGCTCGAACAGCGACGTCTGCACGGCCGTCGACTGCGTCAGCATCGCCTTCGCCTGTTCGGTCAGATCCACGATCTCATGGCGGGCCTGGTATGCGTTGAGGCGATCCTCGGCCACCTGCAGCCGGCGCTCCACCATCGGCACCTGATCGCTCAGGAAAGCCAGCGACTTCTCGGCGGTGGCCGCCTTGCGGTTCGCGTTCTGCTGCACGTAGTTGGCGGCGATCGCGTTCAACACGGCGGCAGTACGCTCCGGATCATCGCTTTCGTACGACACGCCGATCACGCCGGACTGATCCTTGCCGCGGTTCGCAATCGTCAATTGCTTTTGCAGCTCGGCCAGCACGGCCTGCTTCGAGTCGGCCCTCACGATGAACTGCGCACCTGCCTCCGCTTCGATGCCGGCCACCCGCAGCGACACATCGCCGGCGGCCGTCTTCACGCGCAGCGGCTCGCCGATCACGCCTTCCACATCGCGATCGAGATCGGCGCCGGACAGGCGATAGCGCTCGCCGCCCAACGACGTGACGACGAACGTGTGTCCGACGAAGGCGCGCGGCACGTCGAACGCCGGAATATCGATGCGTTCGTTGCCCCACACGAACCCACCGACAGCGAACAGGCCAGGAGCAGAAAGCCCTCGATTGAAACGCGCGATGGCGGCGCCGATCACGGGCACGCGGCGCGGCCGCGCTTCGATGTCCAGATGCAGGAGGTCGACGACCGGCTCGGTCACGAGCCGCGAGCGCAGGATCTCCATTTCGCCGTCGTCGGTCGACTTCACGTCGAACAGCGCGCCAAGGCCACCGACCAGCCCGCCTTCCGCCATGCTGCGCAGGTCGGAGCTGCCGCTTTCCACCTGCACGGCCATGTCGGCCTTGTAGACCGGCTTCGCGACGAGCGCATAGCCGGCGCCGAGCGCCGCACACGCGACCGTGACCGCGGCGATGCGGCCCGCGTGCCGGATCAGCATGTCGAGGATGCCTCGCACGTCGATCTCGTCCGCGTCGCGTAACAGGGGGGAGCGTCGATTCAATGCATTCATGTGGGGCTCACTGCAAATGTTCCGGCGCACCCGCGCCGGTGTCCGGGCGCCGCCGCCGGTTCTGTTCGAGGCTGACGATCCGCCCAGCCCAATCGACGACGCCGTGCTCGATCAGCCTCGCCGCGTAGTCGTAGACGTGGCGGCTGCGGCGGTAAGGATCCGGAACGTCCGTTCGGTAACGTTCGGCGAGGCAATACACGCGTCCGCGCGTCATCGGGTACGTCCGTTCGATCAGATGGCGATGCGCAGTCTCCATGACGAGAATCAGGTCGGCCCACCGGCAGATCCGGTCGTCGACGCGTCGCGCTCGATGCACGGACAAGTCGAAGCCGCGTCCGGTCAGCAGTTCGCTCATCACCGGATCGATCGCCGCCCCGCCGATCGCCGCAATGCCAGCCGACTCGATCGTCCGGCCCGGCAGCGCGCGCGACAGCATCGCTTGCGCGGCCGGGCTGCGGCAGATGTTGCCGGTACACACCATCAGGATTCGTTTCATCATTTCGTGACGATCGCGGCAGTCAGGCCAGCGTTGATGGCCGGCAACAGTTGCGCAAGCACACGGCCGAAGCGTGCGAGCTTCGTGCTGTCGACGTATACGACGTCGCGCGGTTGCAGCTCGAATTCGTTGGCCAGCACCATTGATACCGGCGAGCGGCCGTCGAGATGAAATACCTGTGCCTGCCGATCCGCGCCGGCCCGAATCACATAGGTCTGCTTCGGGTCGGCCGTTCCCTGGCTTACGCTGCCGGCCTGCGACAGCGCGTCGGCCAGGGTGAGCCGCCCGTTGCGCAGCGGCAGCGCAGTCGTGGGCTTGTTCACTTCGCCCATCACGTACACGCCAGACTGATCGCGCGCACCGACCTGCAGCAGATCGCCGTTGCGCAGCACGATGCGCGACGGATCGAGACGCTCCCGAATCAGTCCCGGGAGATCGACCGGATAGGCCGTGCCGGCGCGCACGAGCGTCATGCGGCTCTGATCGGCATCGGCGGTGAAGCCGCCTGCGCGCGTGATGGCCTCGAGCAGCGTCATCGGCGCATCGTTGACCGGTTGCGCACCCGGCGCGCGGACTTCGCCGTCGACGTAGACGCGATTCGCGCGATACGACGCGACGCGCACCGTCAATTGCGGTGCGACGAACCATGTCGAGAGCCGGTTGGCAAGCGCAGCCTGAATCTCGCTCGTACTCATGCCGGCGACATGCAGCTCGCCCACGTACGGAAACGTCAGGTTGCCGGCCTGATCGACGACGAAGCCGGCTGCAGGATCGGCAGGGCGCACCTGCTGAGTGCCGGGGTTGCCCTGCGCCGCCGCCAGTTCCGGGTGATCCCACACGGTGATCTGCAGTACGTCGCCCGAGCCGATCACGTAAGGCGTCGGCGCAGCAAAGAGCGCATCACGGGTACGTTCGCCCTGTGCGTGGGTTTCGCGCCTCTGGGTCGCGATCAGTTCGCCGTCGATCGGTCCGATCGGTACCGACGCCGCTTCATCGGAAGCGTGACCGCGTTGCGGCCGATTTACCGATGTCGCATCGATGCGACGCGTCGAAACCGTCAAGCCGCTTTCGTGAACCTGTGTCGCGATACCGCCTTCCTGCGGCGCATCGTGCGCGAGGTCCATGTGCATACCCGGCTCGACCGCACACGCGGACAGCAGCGTGACGGGCAAGATCGCCGCAGCCGTCCGCAAGCGCAGCGCCCATGAAAGAGACCGTTTTAGAGTTGCCATTCCTGTTATCCAAAGCACGTGCGTCGACGCATCATTCAATAGGCATTGCGATGCGTGAATCCGCACAGAACGGTCGCCGCCACGATCCGCATATCCAGCGAAAACGACCAGTTGTTCAGGTAGTAAAGATCGTGCTCGACCCGCTTCTGCATCTTCTCGACCCGATCCGTCTCGCCCCGATGCCCGTTGACCTGCGCCCAACCCGTGATGCCCGGCTTGATCCTGTAGCGCTGGATGTAGCCGTCCACCCGATGCTGGTAAAAATGGTCGTGCTCCACCGCATGCGGCCGCGGACCGACCACCGACATGTCGCCCTTCAGCACGTTGAAGAACTGCGGCAGCTCGTCGAGGCTGGTCCGCCGCAGTAGCGCGCCGATACGCGTGATGCGTGGATCGCCCCGCGTGGCCTGACGCACTTCGCCCGGCTCGCTCGCGTCGTGCCTGCGCATCGTCCTGAACTTGTAGATCGTGAAGATGCGACCGTAGGTGCCCCTGCGCTGCTGCCGGAACAGCACCGGCCCCGCGGACGAGCACTTCACCGCGATCGCGATGGCCCCCAGCAGCGGCGAGATCGCAATCAGCGCCAGCGCCGCGAAGACGCGATCGAATACCGCCTTGCCGGCGAGTGCCCGAGCCGACAGCGGCGCCGCGACAAGATCGAGCGCCCGGCCGCGAATCGCGCGGCGCGGACGGAGCGGCGTGATGTCCGTCAGGTCCGGGATGAAGCGGATGTCCACGAGATCCTTGCCGAACGCGCGGACGACCGCTCCGACGCTGTCGGCCTCCGACAGCGGCAGCACGATCCAGATCTCCACGACGTGTGCGACACGCACGTGCTCGACGAATGCATCGAGATCGCGATGCACATTCGCTTCGTCCGCACTGCCGGCCGACGAGCCGGCCATGTCGAAGATCGCAGCCACCTGATACGGCAGGACCGCATCCCGCGCCTCGCCGCTCGCGAGCGCCAGACACCGCTCCCGATACCCGACCAGCGCAATGCTCCTGCGCCGTGCGCCGCGCCTCGCCGCGCGAACACCCAGCCACCGCCGCAACGCTTGCACCGCGACGATCGCAATCGCAGACAACACCAGCCAACCGATCACCCGATCCAGGGCCGCCCCGTATTGCCCGTCGGACGCCATGACGGCAATCGCGCCGACGCACAGCGCAACGGCCAAACCAGCCAGCGCCAGCCACCTGCGGGTACGGCTCCCGGTATTGCCAATCCAGCCGACCGACGGGCGAAAGACCAACGCGCACGCGATCGAAACCGCGATCATCGCTGCATCGGACAGCGAGTACGGCGCGCCTTCCAGCCAGCGCTTCACCGCCCACGCCGTAGCGGCAAACAGGCCGGCATCGGCCAGCCAAAACCATGAAACCTTCTCTCGAGCAACGGGCGTGTATTCAGCAGGGTCGAACGAATGCATAACGCCTGATCGATCACCCGTCTCAATCGAATGACGACGGAACCTCGGCATACATTCATGCCGATCACGTTACGTAGTCGCGGATGGGATTCCGATTCGACGAGCGATCCTTTCCTATTGGTTAGTATTGCAAAATTCCATCCATCACGATTGATCTTCGATCAACGTCAACAAATATCAAATATCACGAATGAAGAGCGGCATTTGTTGAAATTCCAAATGCCTCGACTATCGATAATTTCAAAATCATCGCCTATCGAAGCAATTCAAGTCCTAATATTGCCATCGCGAATTACCCCTTTGAATCAGACACGTACTAAATAGGAAGGAACTCATATGCGTCGTGTCCTATTCATTCTTCGGCCGCATCGGCTGTTTGAAGAGTTGACATTGGTCAAGCGCTGCGTGATCGCATCGATCGATGCGCGAGTCGGACGACACGCGTGGGACATTGAATACGGAGGGGGCACTTCATGGTTGCGGCGCACGGCTGGCAACGTCTGAATCTTGCGCACGCTCATTTTGCGCGCGTACACGCGATGATGCGTTCGTCGGAGCCGGTGGAGCGGATCCGCAAAGCGACCTCGTCCGCTCCGGCAAACCGACGAACGACCACCACGTCTGGACGTTCACGTGCGCATACGGCAACGCGTGCTCGAACCTGCATCGATTCGAAGCGTGAACCAAACATTGGTCCGGACGGGAATGACTGGCGAGGCATCGGGACGGCGACGGGTATCGACCTCAGCCCGATATCGCATATTGCGGCCCAACCTCGCTTCCGGATATCGGCTTTGAATCGAGAACCGCTTGATGGATCAAATTCCGGCCATTGGGAACTGGGGCGCCGTTCTTCTCACAGGCATAGATCGACGGCGCTCTCGCTGTGAAAAACTCGTGGGCAACGTTTCGCAGATTCCCGGGATCGCAACGTCGCGCCCGTCGAACTGAAGCGGAATGCGCGGATAGTCGCTGATCAGGAACGCCCACCAGTGCATGTCGGATGCCCGGGTATGACAACGACATGCCCTTTGAGCGGAAGCGGCACGCCCGGGTAGACGTTGAAGCCATCGACCTCGTGCCCGCCCACCTTCGCGCCTTCCACACGCACACGGACGTTTCCGGTTGCCGTCAGCATGGCCCCTTCGTCGACGCACTCGACCGCAAGGCTCTCGCGGGGTTTCGCCGGCAACTGCCGAACGAGCCCGCTGAACCCCAAGTTGACGACCACGTTGGCGGACGTCTTTTTCTGCTCGGTACCGAGCACCTTGATCACGGGCTGCACGTCGAGACGATAGACCGCTTCCGTCTCGACTGCCCGCACGGCCTTGAGCGTGATCGTCTTGGTTTGTCCGGGCGCAAGCGTCATCCGGAACGGATACGCATAAAGCGCGGGGTGCTTCGTCTCGGCAACCGGCTCGACGCGCTCGTCCTGCAGCGGCACGCCAGGGTTGAGCAGGCGAGACAGGGCGATCGTCACGTACTCGGGCCGATCGCCGTTGTTGACGACCTGGACGCTAGTTGTGTCCGCATCGACCGTGACCTCTTTGGGCATCAGGTCGATTGCGGCAAACGACGCAGCCGGTATGAACAGGCCCAGCGCCATGCACAGGCGCCCAAGCGAAAAAAGACGTGGTTTCATCTCGATGTGTCCGTCAAAAAATGGCTGATCGGACGGCACTTCGATGGCAGTGCAGCCCATGCAACGCGTCGTGCAGCACCCCGCGCCATGACGCATGAGTTACAAACCGATCAGGAACACCCCGCGTGGCACACTCACGGCAGAATCGCGGGGCAAATCAATCGCATTCTCGCTCGACGACACGCGCTGTCGAGACACCCGCCGCGCATCAGGGCTTGATAACCGGCTCGAATGTCATCGACAGCACGCCGGTGTAGGTGCCCACGGTACTTTTGAAATCGCCTTCCGGCGGATAAGCGGAGATCGCGAGCGTGTAATAACCCGTGGTGTCCGCACCGGCCACGGGCGGCGCCGGATTCTGGAACTGCGCGTTCTGGCCGACCGCCAGCGCTTTCGGATCTCCCCCCTCGTTGCCCAGCAGCACTTTCGGCGACCGAAATACCTGGGCGGCATTGGACTGGTTGCGGATCATCAGCGGTTCGTCCATGCGCACCTGAAATACGCCGCTCGAAGAAACGACTTTCAACCTCGCCTGCACCTCATACGGTGTGGTCCAGCCGCCCAGTTGCTGCATCGTCAATCCGCTGTCGAACCAGCCGCCCTTGTCGTCGGTCACGGTCAGCACCTCCCGCTTGGCCACCTGCGCAGTGACCTTGCTTTGGAGCTTGCCGGTAAGCGTAATTGTCTGTGCGTGAGCGACGGCCGACACCAGCAGCAGGACCATCGCTCCCGCGCGAAATACGGACGTTTTCATTGGCTCCCCTATGATTTCGTGACCACTGTGAAAGTCAGGACATCGCTGTAACCACCCTCTTTAACGTTCGGACTGACTGTCGTGCTGAAGGTGGGCGTGAAGCAGGCCATGCTCGCCCCGCTATAGAAAGTCACCGTCTTGTTGCTTGCGTTCGGGAGCGGCACGATCGTTGCACCGTTGTCGAGCGTCACGTTATAGGGCACATACTGCGTCACGTCGTTCAGGTTCCTGAGACGGTAACGGCCGCCGACAATACCGTTTGCGCTACTGGCATTGATAACGAACAATTTGCCGCTGACCTCAGAGCCGCTATAAGTAAAGCAAAGCCAATCCGTCGGGTTGGTGAACGTCTTGGTGGCGTCACCCTCCGGCAACTCGCCGAGGTTCCAGTCCGGCGCCGATACACCAATCGCGATGGACGGCGGCGGTGGCTTCTCAGGATCCACCACTTTGCAGCTTCCATTGACGCCACCGCGCTCGATATAAGCACCGCCTGTAATTTCCCCAACGTCGTCGCTGTTTGTGTAATTGCCGGCGCGAAGAGAAATGGCCGGCCATGACCCAACCTTATTGTTGTTTATCCTCACTTCGTAATTCGCGCTGAATGGATAGAACTGCCTCCAGATGGCAGGGGCATTTTGCCCATGAAACATCACGTACCCTGATCCACCAAACGAATTAGAACTAGCAGCCCCATTCAATGCCACCGACGCAACCAGGCCAGCATGGGCGGTCGGTGGTAGCATGGTGCCATTCGCGTCGTACGCATACAGCAGCAATCCTCGCGATACCGGAGTCGCATTACCCGTATGCCCAGTAATGATTTTATAGGAGACGGTCATCCGAAGCGTGCTTGTGCCATCCTTGTTATCCACCCACGAGCAATTGCTGTAACCGTTACTAAGATCGCTCAGCTTCAATCCAAACACCGCGTTTGCCTTCCCGGCAACGAGAGAAAGGCAGATAATGCTCAAAATCCTGATCAATATACGGTACATACTACCTCTCCATCGTCCGCCAAATTGAAAATTGGGAACCTCATTCACCACGCAAAAAATCATTGCTGAATTAGATAAAATACGGACAACATGCGTTCCTCCGGTCGGCGTGACAACGCGCGTGCAACCATTCGATCAATCCTGCGTGTGACGCGCGTGTTGATAGATCACGACGCCATATCCGATGCTGATGGCCAGCGGCGCCTGCACACCCGACGCATCCTTCGCATCGACAATCAGCCGCTCTCTTGGCCGAAATGTCAGACGCCACACTTGCGCCCTCGGCGGCGTATCGAACACCTTCAGCATGACCTGGCGCTTCTGCCCCGGCGATAGCGCGAACCGGTCAGGGAACGTCAGCAATGCCGGCCGGGACACTTCCGTGACCGGCACGAGGCGTTCCGGGCGCTCGCCCGGATTGGTGACCAACTGCTGCGTGACATCGAGGTAGAGCGGCGTATCACCGACGTTTTCAACCCACAACTCCGGTATCGGCTTGCCCTGCGCCAGCGTCAGTTCGGTGCGGGACAACTTGAGAACGCCGGCCGCCAGACTGCCCGTACAGCAAAGCGCCGCCAGCAAACCCGCTACCGCGCGCGGCCCGATCATGGGCATTGCAGCGTCGCGGCCTTGCCGTCGACGTTCAGCGACATCCGCTGGGTCGCGAAATGCTGCGGCGTGCCGGGGAATACGGCGATCGTCTGCGGCCCGCCCGACTTGTCGAATGTCACTTCACTGAAAACCTGCCGGACGTTGCCTGTATTCTCAAGCGTCAGCCCGCCCCGCTCGCAGCGGTGGGCCCAGCCTGAGCGCTGTTCGCCCGGCGGCGGCATGTGACGCACCAGTACGCCATAGCCGATCGCGACCGACATCGGCGCCGTGATCTTGTTCTGCGGCACATCGTCGACCTTGAGCGACCTGACCGGTACGATATACAGGCGATACAGCGATTCGCGCTCCGGCTGCGTGAGCGACTTCAGCATGATCGCTCGCGTCTGGCCGGGGCCGAGCGTCAGCTTGTCCGGGCTCGCCAGCAGCCCCGGATGATCGAGTTTGCCGAGATCGACTTTTTCTTCCGGCGTCACGCCCGGATTCATGACCTTCTGCACCGAGATATTCAGGTACAGCGGTGCATCGCCCATATTCCTGACCGTCACTCTTTGCTCGTGAGCGTTGAACAGCTTGGTCGTAGCAGGCATCACCATCAGTTCGCCCTCGGCATGAGCCGGCTGCCATGCCGCAAGCATCAATCCGCCCAACGCGGCAAGCACGGTATGCAATTTCACGTTCATTTCGTTGCCTCTTGATTATTCATGTCGACCGCGATTTCGCAGCGGTACTGGCTGTCCTTCACGTCGTTCAGGTCGCAGCGGTAACGATGGGCCGCGCCTTCGACCGTGATCGCCCTCAGCAGCTGCTTGCTGACGATCGAGAACAGGCCGTTCGTATGGGCCGTATCGCCCGTATCCACGATCTTCCCGCTGACCGGTTTCCCGTCGGAATCCGTCAGGAAGCCGCTGTAGATCATGTTGATGTCGACCCGCGCCTTCGCGGAGTACACCTGGCCCGGATGGGCGCGAACTACATTCGCCGGCACCTCGATGTTCATGTCGATGTTCTCGCTGTTGCTGAACACCCGCGCGAACGCGACATCGCTATACGCATTGAGCGGCACCGCGTAGGTGCTGTTGCCGCCAACCGGATTCCCCTCGACGTTGAAGCCATACTTCATGCCCGGGACTTCCGGTGTCGTGAGCAGCAGTGCGCTGCCGGACGGGCTGTACCGGCCGAATGCGACGCCCTCCCTGCTCGCGGCCACCATGCCGCGATAGTTGAAGTCCACGTTGCTGCCCACACTGCTGTTGCCGACGTTCAACGACGCATCGCCACGCGTGCCGGAGCGGCTGCCGTAGAGATTGACGCCGTAGTCGCTGCCGGTGCGGTTGGCCGTGAGCCCGATCGTGCTCGTGCCGAAGCCGTCTTCGAAGGACTTGCGGACATCGCCGCTCAGCTGGGTGCTGCCGCCCGAATGCGCGGTGCTGAAGCTCGCCTGCACCTTGTCGAGCGTCATGGTCATGTTGAAATACACGCCATACCCCTGGCCGCCACGCTGGAAGCCGCCCTTCTGCACGCCGAGCGCGAACGTGCCCCACAGGCCGTTCGGGCGGTAATTCCAGCGCACTTCGGCCTGATGCGACTTGCCGAAATTCGACTGATGATAGTTGTATGAAACAATCGCCTTGCGGATGTTCCGGCTATACGACACGGCCGTGCTCGGCTGCCCCCAATAGAACCGCGACACGTTGGTGTTCTGATATCGGCTCACCATGAGGTTGCCGAGTGTGTCGCTCGCCAGCGCAACGTTCGCGTAACCGCCGGCGCTTCGCTCGCCGCTCAGCAAGCCGAGCGTGGGCGTCACGTCGATATCGCCGATCCGCGTCGGCCGCGTCACGTTGACTTCGGCCGCCCACTTCCCGTGGTGCCCCGCCAGCATCGACGCGTTCAGATAGAACTGTTTCAGATTCCGGCTCATGCCCGCTTCGAGCAGGAAGCCGCCTTCGTACATGTCCTTGCCGGCGGTCACGTGCCACGTGTTGCCGCTGGCAGCCCCGAAATTGAGGTTGTTGATCTCGCGATTCTCGCGGGTGACCACGTTGCCGTTACGATCGACGAGTCGCACCTCCGTCGTGTAGTAGCCACCGGGGAGATCGGCAAAGCTGATTTCGTTGCGCCCGATCGACGCCGGCCGCTTCATGATCAGGCGACCGTTACGGTAAAACTCGTAGTTCCCTTCCGCGGTCGCATACAGAATCAGCGAGCCCGCATTGTTGTCGACCCGCAGGTGGCTCTGGCTGCCGACCGTGACGAACTGGTCGAAGCTCGGCGACAACAGCGTGCTGACCGAGCCCGACGCATAGTCGATGTTGTTCTGCTTGCCCGCCCGAATATACGTACTGGCGAAGTTCTTCTGCAGATAATAGGACGACACGCCGCGCGTGCCGCCGCTGTTGTAGCGCGACTCCGTCTGGTTCACATACCAGTTCAGGTAACCGAAACTCTGAGACGGCAGGCCGATCCAGGTATTGCCGTTCACGTTGGCGGCACGGTAGCCGTCCGATGCGGCGCGCAGGTCGATCGACTGATTGTTGACGATGCCCAGCGACGTGGGCGGCGCAATGTAATCTTCACGCGTGTCGCGAATCGATATCGATCGCTTCATCTTGTCGACCGTTACGTAGTAACCGTCGATCTCGAGATCGCACCCCTTGCTGCAACGTTTGTAGTCGAGCTGGGCGACGATCTTTTTCAATGTGCCGACATCAGTCGGCGAAATGCCGTTTTCTTCGTATTTATCCGCGTCGAATACGAGCGCACCGCTCTCCTGCGAATAACCAATGAATCCGGGAAGCGTTCTGCCATTGAAGGTCGCGACATAGTTCGCGCTATCATCCATTTCGGCCGCACTGAATCCTTCCGGCACGCCGTATGATATCTTTAGTTCTGCGAATGAGTGCGACGAAACAAAAAGAAACGCACCAAGCCACAGTTTATTGAATCGAAATGGGATTTGATCGGCGAACACGCTATTCTTTCTTCTATGGTGAAATTTGAAGGTCGGGTATGCGCATGCTGTTTGTCGTCACATCAAAAAAGGAGGCCCGATCAGGGCCTCCTTTCAGGCCGATTACTCGACTTACGGTGCGGCTGCCGCGACCGGCTCGAACAGCATGACGAGTTCGCCGCTGTAGCTGCCGTTGGTGCTCGCCGCGCCGGCCACCTGGGTGGGCGATTCGACATTGATCTTCAGGTTGTGAATCTCGTCGAAGCCACCGTTGCCCGACGTGGTTTGCGTGATCTTCTGGACTGCGCCGAACTTGACTTCGGCATCGCCCTTTTGGCTGCTGAGCGTGACCGTCGGGTTCTTCATTTCGTAGTGGCCGTTCGACAGCTTCAACTGCTGCGAAAGCGAAATGTTGAAATCGGAGCCCTTCGTCCACACGCGGATCGGAAGCGTCTTTGAGAACTTCGCCTGCGTGTAGTCGTTCGCCTCAAGTTCTTCCGTGCCGTACCACGTCGAGCCGTCCGGCTTCGACACGAAGATGCCGTCGCTGATCTGTGCGTTCAGCATGATTTTCTTCGACACGGATTCTGCTTGCGCCGTATGCGCGATGCCGAACAGTGCCGTAGTGACGCCCATTGCCAGAACGAGTTTGCTGAGTTTCATCGAGTGATCTCTATTTAGAGGATAGATTTACGGACATCGAATACCGATTAACTAATCAGCATTCAAATTCGTGGAAAATCAATTCCACTGCCGTTATTTTCGATGAACGCCAGAGAACAGGCGATAGGACGATTGCCAGTCTAGCCCCGATAATTGCTAGTACGAGTACGAAAATTGAATATCAACCGCGCTAAATCGCTGATTGTCAGGTCGATTTAACTTTCGTTCCGGCACACCCTTTCAAGAACGACCGGCGCACGGTGCGCCGGCGGCTGCGACCGTAACGGAACATCACCGCCCGATTCGCTCCAGCGCGCATTCGACCGCTTCACGAAATTCTGCCCAGCATGGTTCAAGCGCTACCGCTCCGCCTGCCGCCTCGATCCGCTCCATCTGCGCGCAAGCGTCGCGCGCGGCGCCATCGCCGGCCAGCGCGAAGGCGCCGCGCATCGAGTGAAGCTCGACCCGGATCACACCCGCGTCGCCATTCGCCAACGCCCGCTCGATCGCCGACAGCGAACGCAGCGTCGCGTCGCGCAAGGTCCGGCGGATTTCGTCGGTCACGGCCGGCGCGACTTCGCGCACGCCGGATGGCGCGCCGCCGCCCTTGCCGCCACCATGCCGTCGCAGCACCGCGTCGAGATCGTCGATCGACAGCGGCTTGAGCACGACTTCGACCGCCCCGACCTGCGTGCAACGGCGGTAGTCGTCGTCAGTGGCATGCGCGGTCATCGCGATCACCGGCACTTTCGCCCCTTGTTCGCGCAGGAAATTCGCGAGCGCGAAGCCGTCGAGCTGCGGCATGCTCAGATCGGTCAGCACGACATCGAACGGCTCCTCGAAATACGCGCGCATCGCTTCGATGCCGTTCTCGACGATCGTCGCGTCGTATCCCAGCGCGGCAAGCTGATCCGTCAACAGCACGCGGCTTGCCGGATGATCCTCGGCCACCAGCACGCGCAGCGCGGGCAGGTCGTCACGCGACGCGCGCGCATCACCGGGCGCGCCGCCGGGGCCGTCATCCGCGTCCGGACTTTCGTCACGCCAGCCGGGCCGTGCGCCGGGCAGCGGCAGGCTCGCGATGAATGTCGAGCCCTCGCCGACGCGACTCTCCACGGTCAGTTCGCCTTGCATCAGCCGCGCGATGCGGCGGCACAGCGGCAGCCCGAGCCCGGTGCCGCCGAAACGCCGATAGATCGACGGATCGGCTTGCACGTAGACATCGAACAGCATCGGCAACGCTTCGTCCGGAATACCGACGCCCGTGTCGCGCACGGCAATCTCGACCTGGCTGGCGCCTCCGTCGTCCCGCGCCAGCCGGGCCTCGATCGCGATCGCGCCGCGCTCCGTGAACTTGATCGCATTGCCGACGAGGTTCGACACGAGCTGACGCAGACGTATCGGATCGCCCACGTAGCCGTCGGCCAACTCCGACGCGGCGTGCCATTCGAGCATCAACCCTTTCGCGTCCGCGAGCGGCAGGAACATCGCCGCGACGTCGCGCAGCAGGCGCCGCAGGTCGAACGGGATGTGCTCCAGCGTCAGCTGGTTCGATTCCGCCTTCGACAGGTCGAGCACATCGTTGATCACGCGCAGCAGCGCATCCGACGACGAGACGATCGTCGCCAGCCGCCGCTTCTCGTCCGGCGGCAGCGATGCGCGCCCCATCAGCTCGAGATTGCCGATGATCGCGTTCAGCGGCGTGCGGATCTCGTGGCTCATCGTCGCGAGGAACGTCGACTTTGCCTTGTTCGCGTCGTCCGCCGCCGCCCGCGCCTCCCGGAGCTTGCCTTCCGTCAGCTTGCGGGCGGTGACGTCGGTCAGCGTGCAAAGCAGCACGTCGACGCCGCGGAAGCGGGTCCGTACGACGTGTGCGGCAAGATAGGTCGTCTCGTGCCCCGTGCACTCGACGGCCAGTTCCTGCTGCAGGACGCGGCGGCGGTCGCCGCCGTCCGCGTGATGTTCGCGGTAGGCCTGCCAGATGCGCTTGCCGAGCGGCAGCCCCGATGCGTCGCGGTCGTAGGCGAGCACGGCGTCGTTGCGCACCATCGCCTCGCCGTCGGCCACCGACAGCAGCAGCAGCCCGGCAGGCGCGTTGCGGATCAGCGTGCGATTGAACGCCTCGCTTTCGATCAGGCGCAGCGCGCGACGGTTCGCGGGATGCAGCGCGCGGCGGTCGAACAGAACGATCGTCGACCACAGCAATGCGATACCGAACAACGCGACGCCGAGCGTGACGCTCAGGCCGGCGAGCGTCGCCCTCACGACGCTGCGCCACGAGAAGGTCGTCATCATCACGAGGCTGGAATCCGGCAGGCGGCCGCTGATGACGAAGTCCAGGCCGACCCGGCGCACCATGACGTGCTCGCCGAACGGATCGCGCGCGTTGTTCAGCGCGCGGTCGATCATCGCCGGATCGCGCTGACGCCCGAATACGATATTCCGGCGCGCGTCGATGACCGCGATGTCCTCGTCGTCCGAACGCGGCGCCATCACGTCGTCGAGCCGGTACAGCCCGTTGACGACGAACCACCCGAACGGCCGGCCCTGAGCGTCGTCCAGCCGGCGTGCGAAGCGCAGGACGGTTCGGCCGGACACCGGATCGAGACGACGGTCGAGCATGAACGTGCGGTTCTGCATGTCCGGCTTCTGCCGGGCGGCGCCGGTCGGCATCAGGCCGGCAATCAATGCCTTCACATCGGTACCGGGCGGCAGCGCGCGAGCCCGCGCGACGAGCCCCGGCCCCAGCACGGCGAGGAACGGTGCATCGGTCCCGATCAGATAGCCGCCGACCGGTTCGGTGGCGGTGACCGAAGCCGCCGGCGGGAGGCCGGCATTCCGGAGCTGTCCGAGCAGGGCGCCGAGATATCTCGAATACGACGCGGCCGGACGATCCGGCGTGATCGCGGCCAGTGCAAGCACCCGCTCTTCACCGCCGGCTTCACCCGCGCCCAGCACACCGCCCGCGGCCGAGAACCGCGCCAGCGCCTCCGGCGGCGGCTGCACCGCGTCGTCCCACAGCTGCTCCATCCTGCTGCCGTACGTCATCAGCACGGTATCCGCCGTCTGCAGGGTTGCATAGAACTGCGCTTCCCGCTGCAGGAACGTCGAACGCGCCTGTCCCCGATAGTCCTTGATGTCGAGCCGCACGACGAGCGCCGCGCAGACGAGAATGAACAGCGTGACCGCCACGCCGCCGCCATACAGCAGAAACTGCTGCTGACGACGAACGCGGACGGGATCGAACGGCTTGCGGCCCGCCGTGGCCGCACGGGTGGCGAGTCGTTTCAGATTGGCAGGCATGGATCGTCGTCGAGGGGCGAACGGCCGGCTTCCGTTCTTGTCACGCGCGGGGTGCCGGTGTGCCGTTCGTTACCGGCTGCACGGAAGGGGGTGGCTGCGCCCGTCGCCGGCACCGCCTCGCCGCGGCGCATCGCGCGCGGCTATTCGCTTTGTGCCGGTGCATCGGCCGCCCGCACGTCGTGAAGCTTGCCCTCGCTGGCATAGCGGATCAGGTCGGCATCGCGAACGATCCCGAGCTTCTTCATCGCGCTGGTTTTCTGCGAGCTGATCGTCTGCTTGCTGCGGTGAAGCTGCACCGCAATCTCGCCGACCGTGTAGCCCGCGCCGAACAGCCGCACGACCTCGATCTCGCGCGTCGTCAGCGGCCGCGTCGTCTCGGCCCCGCCGGTGTTCTCGAGCAACTGCTTGACGTACGGCGACAAATAGCCGGCACCGACGAACGCCGCATGCACCGCGCCGACGAGGTGCGAGATCGCATCCGATTTGCTCAGGATGCAGCCGACCCCCTGCTTGCGAATCGCCAGCAGCACGCTCGGATTGTCGATCATCGTGATCGTGACGAGGCGCAGCGCCGGGTAACGGCGCTGAAGGAACGACAGCAGCACGAGCCCGTCGCCGAACTTCCCGCCAGGCATCACGTAATCGACCACGAGCACGTCGGTCGGCGTCTCGTCGAGCGCCGCCACGAGATCGGTCGAGTTGGAGACGGAACCGACAAAACGGATCGTGCTGCTCTCCCCCAGTGCCTGCGACATCCCGATCGCGGATGACGGGTGATCGTCCGCCACCATCACACGCACAAAGAATTCATCCATGATCCCTGTTCTCCCCGAGGCTTCCGATCGCGCACCAGTCGGCCACGGCAGGATACGAACCGCTTCCGGATTCGCTCCATCCCGCCAACTGGCCGTCTGCTCGACGCATCGGACGATATACGCGCCACTAGATTTTAAGATAAAACACCGTCAATACCGTGCACGATGGCCGATCGGCCGACATGGGCCGTGCCGAGCAGGCCTGCCGACGTGCGCGCCCGGACCGCGCATCGACACCTGGAAAGGCGCCGGAACACCGTGCAGCGGCCATCCCCCCACGCGCCGGCCGGCGCGCCGCATGACGATGCGCACATCGACAGTCGAACCGCCGTCACTGCCGGTGCACGCCCTCGTCCGTATCGCCCCGCTCGTCTGCCACCTGCCGCCACTCGCTGATCGCGCGCCGCTTCTGCGACGGCGACATGATCAGGAATTCGTTCATCCTCGAGAGAAAATCCTTCCGGGACTTCTCGGGGAGTACGGCAAACTCGAGCAACAGTGCGAAGACTTTTCCCATATAGCGCACGGTCTTCCTCTCTTCTCACCTGATTGAATTGCACCGCCCCCTTGCGGAGCGGTGCGCTGCCTTTCATTTTTGTCTCGTCCACGCGCCGCGACGACCCGCGCTTCCGTCATGACATGTTGTCTTGCGCAAGGCGCGCGGCGTGCCGATCCTGCATGCCGCCGCCATTCCTACGCCGAGCGGCGTTCGTCAACGCACTGCGCAAGTGCGCGAGCGTCACGGGCTTGGTCAGCACTGCGCCGACGCCTGCCGCCGCGTAGTCGCGCATGTCGTCCGGCGCGAGATGCGACGTGACGACGATCACCTCGCAGCGCGACTCGAGGTCGCACGCGGCCGCAGCCAATGCGCATACGGACATGTCCGGCGGAACGGCCCCCAGCAGAAGCACCTCCCATCCACCGGCCGCGAGCAGGTCGAGCGCCTCCGCTCCGGACCCGGCCATGCCGACGACACAGCCGAGCACGTCGAGCTGCTCGCGAAAGATCGTGCCGTTCACGGCTTCGACGTCGACCAGCACCACGCGCAACGCCCACCCGGAGCGGCACACGGCCGACACCGGCGGACGCGTCACGACGGCCGCCAACGCGCCTTGCGCGACGGCCTGCGCCAACGCCGCGCGCAGGCCGCCGAGCGCATAGCTGGACACACGTATCGTCCTGCCGGCGCGATAGGGTTGCATCGGCCCGTCCGGCGTGGCCAGCACGATCGGCACATCGCCGCGCAGGCCGTCGAGCTCCTCGCGCGACCAGGTGTCCGATTCGCCGAACAGGACGACGGCGGCCGCCTGCGCATGACACTCGGCCGGGATCGGCGTCCGGCGATCGTGCGCGTCGACGACGAAGCCCCACGCGCGCAAGTGCGGCAACGCGAAGCGCTGCCATTCGCTCTGCGCGACCACGAGCAACCGCGCGCCATCGCCGGGTGCGACACGGGGCTCGTTCGTCATGAGCGGAACGCCGAGCGGCAAGCGTACGGTGAAACAACTGCCTGCGCCGGGCGTACTCGCGACCGTGATGCGTCCACCCATCGCGGTCACGAGGCGATCGCACAGCGCAAGGCCGAGCCCCGTGCCGCCGTAGCGGCGCGTGATCGTCGCGTCGACCTGCGAGAACGCCTTGAACAGCTTGTCCCGATCGCCGCCGGCAATCCCGATGCCGGTGTCCTCGACGGACACCGCGATCTCGGTATCGCCGCACCCGGCGGAGACGATCGAGACGCGTGCCGCGACATGCCCGGCCGCCGTAAACTTGATCGCGTTGCTCAGCAGATTGCCGAATACCTGGGCGAGACGCGTCGGATCGCCGCGCATCCGCTGCGCGCCGTTCGCGCCGATTTCGCAGAACAGCGGCAGGCCTTTCGCTCGCGCAATGGGCGCGAATGCGCCGAGTTCGCGCTCGATCACGCCGATCACGTCGAATTCGATCGACTCGACCGACATCGCGCCGGCCTCGATCTTCGAGTAATCAAGAATGTCGCTGACCAGACCGAGCAGCCCCGACGCAGCGGCCCGCAGCGTCTGCACCCTGCCATGCTGCCACGCGTCCAGCGCAGAACGCTCGAGCAGCTCCAGGTTGCCGAGGATCACGTTCAGCGGCGTGCGGATTTCGTGCGTCATCGCCGCGAGGAAAGACGACTTGGCCGCGTTCGCCGAATCCGCCGCCTGCACGGCTTCCTCGAGCTGCCGGACAAGCTGCCGCCGCGCCGTCACATCGGCGAGCGCCACGATCAGCACGTCGATGCCCTGGTAACGGGCGCCGCACGCGGTGATTTCGAGATGCAGCGGCGCGGCGCCGGTGCCCGTATCGGGCAGCACGAGATCGGCCTGCAGCAAGTCGCCGGACGCGCCGTCCGCCAGCAACGCCTCATACCTTGCAATGGCCTGCGCGGACAGCGCACGGTAATCGCTGCCGAGCCGCGCGATCATCTCGGCGAGCGCGGGGCTGACGAGCATGAAATGACCATCGGCGCGCGAGATCAGCCCGAGCCCGACCGGCGCCGTTTCGATCACGCCGCGGCACAGGGCCTCGCTGTCGAACACGCGCTGCGAGCGCGCGTAGAGCGTCGCGACCACACGACGCTGGAAGCGCACGAGCAGCACCCACATGATCGCGATCGCCAGCAGCGTCGCGCCGAGCAGCAGGCCCGCGCGCAGCGCGATGCTCGCGACGACATCGGTCCACCGCAGCGCGTACGCGAGCGTCCAGCCGGTCGAGTCGAGCTTGCCGTGGAAGATCACGAAGCCGTCCCGGTACGACGCCTCTTCCAGCGCCGCGTGGTCGCGCGGAATGTTCAGGCGCAGCAGGCGGTCGATCAGCGCTTCGTCCTGTGCGATGTCGGGGCTCGCCGTGACCAGGCGGTTGTCGGCCGTCGTCACGAAGAACCCGCCGTCCGCCGGATGCGCGAGCTGCCACGACAGCAGGCCCTCCGGCGCGTATTCGGTGACGAGCACCGCGAACGGCTGGCCGTCGACCTGCGCCTGCGCGGCGATCCGGATGCGCTCGACACCCGACACGGGATCGACGAACGGCGGCAGCCAGTGCACGCGGGGGCGGCCGTCGGCGGCCGCCGAGTCGCCGCCGCCGAAATCGATCCGCAACGCATTCATCGCGCGCGCGCGCTCCGCCGGCGTCGCCAGCACGGCGTCGCTCGCGCCCGTATCCGGCACGAAGCCGAGCAGGCTCGTGCGCGTACTGTAGTGATAGCCGACGAGCGTCTGACCGCGATTGATCGAGCTTGCCGCGCAAATGCGCGCCAGCAGCACGGACAACGACAGGTAGCGGGCGATTTCGATGCGGTCGACCGGCCCGCCCGGCACGCCGAACACGATCGACGGATGGGGCTTGATCTCGATCCGCCCGCCGTTGGCGAAGAACGCGTCGACGACCGCGTCCGGCGCCGGGGCGGTTTCCCGCCAGATCAATTGCGTATTTGTCACGCCGTTGCGAAACGACGTCTCGCTGACCTTGATCTCGTTGAGGGTCTGAACCAGGCCCGTGAGAAAATTGTGCCGCTCGCCGTCGAGGTAGCCGTACACGATCGAACCCATCCCGAACGCGCAGGCGATCAGGATCAGGACGGTGACGACGATTCCTCCGCCGAACACCGAGATGTTCTGATAGCGCCGGAGGGACTGGAGCGGACTGTAAGGCATGTGGGAGGACGACGACGCCAGGGCCGACGCGTACCCGCACCGGCTCCGACGCCGCGTACGAATATGACCAGAGACGGTTGGAGTGGCTCGATCATGCCAAGCGGTCGGCAAAAAAGCAGTTCACAACGAACCATTTAGTACACGTCCAATATGTTTTTTATTTACTTTTGAACTTGGACGAACATTGAGCGGCGCCGGCCCTCACTCAGGTCCGGTAGGGCACGGGGCGGGTTCTCATCCGCGCGACCGGACCGGCAGCGGCTCTCGAAACAATGCATGCCGGCCGGACACGACCCGTCGGCGTGCGCCATGCGGGCCCTGCAACGGATGTCGTGGAAGCGGGCAGCGCCGTCGCCCGCGCGATCAGGCGCGGAGACGGCCGGCGCGGATCGCCGCGACGGATCGGCAGGCGGATGCCGGTACCCGCGGGATCGAGCGCGGCAGCGGGCGCACGGCGTGCACCCGCCGCGAGCCGATCAGTTCTGCGTGAGCGGATTCAGCGTCGTGCACAGGAAGCCCGTGCAGTTCTTCGGCGCGAAATAGAACGACGCCATCACCGGCGTGGGTGAGCCGAGCGCGATGTCGCTCAGATAGGCCGAGCCCTGCGCACCGAACGTGTTCGCCTGCTGGACGAAGCTCGCGCCGGTCGACTGGATCGTGGCCGACTGGTACGTGAAGGTCGGCGACTGCGTCTGGTCCTTCACGTAGATCCACGAGATCGCCATGCCGAACGCCATCGCCCCCTTCGCGCGATAGCCCTTCGCGCCTTCGCTGTTGGCCTGCGCGATGAAGTCGCCGACGGTCGACGTCGGCGCCAGCGCGTCGTACGTGTAAGTCGCGCTCGACGCGTTGTTCTTCATGTACACGTTCGCCTGCACCGCCCCCACGGCCATCGGGCCGAGGAGCCAGTAGCCCGACTGGCCCTGGCCGTTCGCCTGCGTGAGGAACGCGTTGGCATCGGCCGGCAGGCCCGTCGTCGTGTACGTGTAGGTGGCCGACGAACCGCCATCCTTGCGGTAGAGATCGCCGTACGTGAGCGGCCCTTCGTAGCGGTAGCCGCTCGCCCCTTGCGCGTTGGCCGCGTTGACGAAGGACGTCATGTCGGCGGGCGCCGTCTGCAGCTGGTATGTGTAGGTCTGCGCGGTGCCGTCGTTCACGAAGATCGATTGCGTCCCGCCATTGCCCGCGTTGTAGTAGTAGTCGCCCAGATAGCGGTAGCCCTTCGCGCCTTCGTTGTTGACCAGCGTCAGGAAGCTCGCCTTGTCGGCCGCGACAGGCTGCGCCTCGTAGCGCCACGTCAGCGTGCTGCCGCCCGAACCGCCAGAACCACCCGAGCCGCCGCTTCCCGTCCCACCCGAACCCGTGCCGCCGGTTCCGCCGCTGCCGCCGTTGTTGCTCGTGCCCGATCCGCCGCCGGACGCTGCGGGTGAGGAATCGTCGCCGCCGCAAGCGGTCAGCGCCAGACAGGTCAATGCGATCAATGCAACGGCTTTCATCGGGATCACCTCAATGCAAAAAGGACGAACGAAGCCGGTACGCGCGGATCACGCCGCGCGCACAGACAGACACGAATCAGGAATCGGCCGGCGGCGCACCGCCGGCCCGGGTGCGTCAGTTGACCTGGAGCTGGCCGCCGCGGCCGAGGCCGCCCTTGACGTCCTGCGCCTTGTAGCTGCGCAGCGCGACGACCATCTTGTTGTACGCGTCGATGAACGCGACGACCGTCGCCTTGCCTTCCGGCGTCGCCGAGAAGCCGCTGAGCGCACCGCCCACGCCACCGCCGAAGCCGCCCAGCGCCGCGCCGTAGTTGGTCGCCGTCGAGCTGCCTTCCGACGCCGCGATCTGCACGGCCGAGCGCACGTCGAACAGCGTCAGCGTGACGACCGACGCCTTCGTCTGCAGATGGCCGGCCACCGCCGCCACCGCGCTGTTGCCGATCAGCCCGCCGATCATGCTGCCGATGCCGCCGACCGGCGAATCGTTGATGACGATCTGCGGCTCCATGTAGTAGTCGGCCGCGACCCGCTGGCCCTTCTGCTGCTTCGAGCCCGTGCGGTACTCGCCCGAGTTGCGCTGCAGCTGCGTGATGCGCGACAGGCGCGCGTCGCTCTTCTGGTTGCCGATCGACGTGATCACGAAGCAGTTCGACTGCTGGACCGCCAGGCGCAGCAGCGGGTCGATCGTCGTCATCTTGGTCGCGCTGCCGAACGGGCCCCACCAGTCGGCGTTGCGGCCGTCGTCGACGGCGATCGTGCCGAGCGGCGACGTGCAGCGCTGCAGCCCCGAATCGGCGCCGGCGCTCGCGCCGCCTGCCGCCGCGCCGGTCACGCCGGCGTTCTGTCCGCCCGCGTTGACGATGCCGCCGCAGCCGGCCACGGACGCGCACAGCGCTGCAACCAGCGCACCTTGAGTGAGACGATGGGAAAGGATGGTCTTCATGTCGTTGTCGATCGATAGAGTCGTTGTTCGGCTTATGTGTTCGTGCGAACTTCGATAAGCCCCCCGGCTGGCGCGCGATGGTGGTCTCCCCGCGGCTGCCCCCGTTGCTTCAGGCCCGGTCAGTAGTACCAGTACGTCTGCTGCCAGACGCCGTAGTACGGATAGCCCGAGTACCAGTAGCCGTAATAGCGGTCACGCCATTCCGTGCGCCATTTCCAGTCTTCTTCGTCTTCCTTCTTGGCCTGGCGGGCGAGCTCGAGCAGCTTCTTCGACTCCTTGTCGTCGCGGCCAGCCGCGATCGACAGCCACTTCTCCGCTTCGCGCGGATCGGAGCCCATTTCCTCGAGGCCGAACAGGTAGAAACTGCCGAGCGCCTTCTGCGCCTGCAGGTCGCCGCGTTCGGCGGCCTCGCGCATCCACTTGAGTGCCTGGTAGCTGTCCTGGCGCACGCCGTCGCCGCGGAAATAACGCAAGCCGAGGTCGTAGGCGGCCTTCGGCTGGGTCTTCGCGGTCTGCTTCAACGCAGCGATGCGCGGATCTTCATGGTCTTCCGAATCGCCCCTTTTTTGATAGGACACCTGATCTTTAGGACGGTCAGAACAACCTGTGTCGTCGCAGATCCGCACCGTGTTGCTGGTGATGGACGGATCCTGCGCGCACGCGGCCAGTAGCAACAGCAGCCCCGGTGCGAGTAAACGGCGGTACATTGTTACCTTCCTCATGTTTTATTGGCGCCGCAATTCTTCGCGCTATCCCACCCCCGCGAGCGCGCACCCGGTGGCGCGCGGCGCAGCGGATACAATCCGCCAACGCCGACACGCACCCCTAGGCTCTCTCAGGTTCTCGCTTCGAATCGTTCAGTCACTGCTTCATTGTTGTCGCTTTTCGCTGGTCCGACTGTTGCCGGCCTCGATCTCCAAACATGACGCGACAAACAATAGTGACGTGGTGAGCAATAATAATGAAGAAAAAAGGCATGTCAAGGTGATTCGCGTTTTCAAAGTTTGCGTGTCACGTCAGTTTTGATATGCTCTCCCTCGCCAAAACCCCCTGGAGACCCCATCGAGATGTCCAACAGCGAGCAGGCCAACGTCGATCTCATCACCGCCAACAAGGTGCGCGACCTACTGAACCGGAACGGCATTCCGCAGCGAAGTCACAACACGACGATCGCGAATGTGCTCGGCCTCAGCTTCTCGGTCGTCACGCGCAAGATGAAAGGCCTGATCCCGTGGAACCTGTCGCAGTTGCAGGACATCGCGACGCACTTCGGCGTGCCGCCTGCGATCCTGCTCGACGACAAGGGCACGCAGCCGGCCGCCGCCGAGATGATCGACGCGACGCTCGTGATCGAGTCGCGGCGCTTCCGCTGCCGCGCCGCGATCTCGACCAAGGCCAGCAGCCAGAGCGAGACGGATTTCGTCGCGCTGCAGTGGCAGGGCGAATGGCTCATCACCGAGCGTCAGCACGCGCGCGAGGGCCGCACGTATCCGGTCGACGTCATCGAGCTGCGCTCGACCCAGCCGAACGTGTATGCGGCGCGGATCGCCGTGGTCGACGATTCGCAGGACGTCGCCGAAACGGTGTGTGAATATTTCATCGAAAAAGGCGTGAACGCGATTCCGTACTTCGACGGCGCGACGTTCCGCAAGGCACTGGAGGTCGAGGATTTCGACGGCTACATCCTCGACTGGATGCTGGGCGACCAGACGGCCGCCGAACTCGTGCGCGGCATCCGCTCGAGCGAGAACAGCGGCGCGCCGATCTTCCTGCTGACCGGCAAGATCTCGACCGGCGAAGCCAGCGAGGACGAGATCGCGCACATCGTGTCGCACTACAACGCGCGCTGCGAGGAAAAACCGGTGCGCCTGCCGATCCTGTTCGCCGAAGTGGCGCGCGAACTGAAGATCACGCTACCGGCCGCGGCCGCCGCGAACTGAGGCCACAGCGACACACCACTCCCGTACGACCGAGGGCAAGACATGCGAATTTCGACCACCTGGACCAAGAGCCTGCTGACGGCCTGCCTGCTCGGCATGGCCGCCGCGACCTGGGCCGCTTCGTCCTTTACGTTCACCGTCGACGGCAAGATCGACAAGCACAACCAGCAAGGCAAGACGGCGTACGTGTTTTCCGAGCAGGCGCTGATGGCGCTGCCGCAGCATACGATCGTCACGTCGACCAGCTGGACGCCGAAGGCGACCTTCACCGGCCCGCGCCTGTCCGACATCCTGAAGACCGTCGGCGCGCACGGCACGCAGATCGAGTTCCGCTGCATCGACGAGTACACGTTCACGATTCCCGTGTCCGACGCCGATCGTTACGGCGTGATCCTCGCGCGGACGATGAACGGCAAGGTGCTCGGCAACGACAACTACGGCCCGCTGTGGATCATGTACCCGCGCGACCAGTATCCCGACGAACTGAAGACGCCGCTCGGCGAAGCCAAGTTCGCGTGGCAGATCATCGGCCTGACGGTGAAATGAAACGCCGGCGGCGGAAGAACAGAAAAATCATCCTGATCCTCGGCTCGCTGTGGATCACGGGATTCGCCGCGTGGGCGTTCCTGCTGTGGGACCTCCTCGCCACCTCGGTCAACGAGGGCGTGCTCGAAGGGCCGCGCGAAGGCGTGTTCTGGACCGCCGCGCAATACCGGAACGTCTATACGCGGTTCGACCGGCAACTGATCCTCTACGCGACGCGCGCGGACGACGACTTCGATCACGTGCAGATGCAGCTCGACAGCCTGTCGGTGTCGTTCGGCTTTCTGCAACGGCCGTCGGAAGTGTCCGAATACTGGCTGCGGATCCCGCGCGCGCGCAACGAGATCGACACGCTCGGCGAATTCATGACGCGCCTGAAGCGCGATGTGCCGTTGCTGCGCGACTCGCCGAAGCACGCGCAGCAGGTGCTCGACGAAGTCAATGCGTACTGGCCGAAGGTCAACGGCCTCGCGAACTATTTCCGCGCGATCGAGATGGCGCAGCGCGACTTCACGTTCCATCAGCTGAAGGAAAAGCAGCGCGCGATCCTGATCCTCGGCATCGTGCTCGGCGTGATCCTGTGCGCGCTGTTCCTGCTGCTGTTCTATACGATGCGTACGCGCGACGACCTGCTCGAACGGCAGGACGCGGCACTCGACGCCGAACGCAAGGCATCCGACCGCGCGTTCGAAATGATCGAGGCGAAAAACGCGTTCCTCGGGATGGTCAGCCATGAGTTGCGCACGCCGCTGCAGGCGATCTGCGGATCCATCGAGATCCTGCTCGCGCGCCCGCAGTCGGACGCGAACCTGAAGACGATCCGGCGGCTGCAGAATTCCGCGTTGTCGCTCGAAGCGCTCGTCAAGGACCTGACCGACTACATCAAGCTGCGCTCGACGAAGCGCCTCGCCGAACGGGAAACCGTCGGCATCGCGTCGCTGCTCGCCGAGGTGCTCGACCCGCTGCGCGAGAAGATCGCGGCCAAGCGGATCGCGATCGTGCAGCAGGTCGAGCCGCACGACCTCGCGATCCGTTCCGATCGCAAGCTGCTGCGCCAGGTACTGTCGAACCTGATCGAGAACTCGGTCAAGTACACGGTCGGCGGATCGATCGACGTGTCGATCACACTCGCCGACGCGCCGGCCGGCCAGCAGTTGAAGATCGCCGTGCGCGACACGGGCGCCGGCATCGCGAAGCAGCACCTGTCGAAGATCTTCGAGCCGTTCTATCGCGCGAACGACGCGGTCGGGCTGCATGTGGACGGGATCGGCATGGGGCTCGCCGTCGTGCGCGAAATCGTGACGACGCTGCGCGGGCATGTGGACGTGCGCAGCACGGTGGGCGAAGGCAGCGAGTTCGTCGTGACGCTGCCGGCCGAAGTGCCCGGCAGCGACACCGCCGGCAACGCGACCGGCGACGCGCCCGCGCTACCGCACGCGGCCGCGCACCGCGACCGGCGCGCGCTGGTGGTCGACGACGACGACAACGCGCGCGAAACGCTCGGCGCGATGCTGTCGGCGCTCGGCATCGACGCCGATCTGTGCGGCACCGGGCAGGAGGGCGTCGCGTGCTTCGGTGCAGGCCGCTACGACATCGTCGTGCTCGATCTCGAGCTGCCGGACTTGAGCGGCTTCGAGGTCGCGCGGCGCATGCGTGCGGTTGCGGTACCCGATGACGACGGCCGGCATCCGGCGATCCTCGGCGTCAGTGCGTATGAATCGGCCGCGTTGCGCGAAAACAAGCAGGTATTCGACGCATTCCTGCCGAAGCCCGTCCACCTGCGCGAACTCGGCGCGCTCGTCGAGAAGCTGCTCGCCTGAACCGGTGCCCGGCGATGCGCCGCGTGCGCCCGCTTACTCGCCGATCAGATGCAGCACGATATCGCGCCGGTGCGGCGCGCGGCGATGCTCGAACAGGTAAATCCCCTGCCACGTGCCGAGCACCATGCGCCCGTGTTCGACCGGGATCGACAGTTGCACCTGCGTGAGCGCCGTGCGCAGGTGCGCCGGCATGTCGTCGGTGCCTTCGGTGTCGTGCTCGTAGCGCGTGGCGTCCTCGGGCGCGAGCGTCGCGAAGTAGCGCTCGAGATCGCGCTGCACCGACGGATCCGCATTCTCCTGGATCAGCAGCGACGCCGACGTATGGCGGCAGAACACGGTGAGCAGGCCCGTACTGATGGCCTGCTGGTCGACGAACGCACGCACCTGCGACGTGAACTCAACGAGGCCGCTGCCGTGCGTGTCGATGCCGATGTGCGTGATCGCCTGTTGCATCGCCGTGACCTCAGGCCAGCGCGGCGAAGCCGTCGACTTCGATCTGCTTTGCGTCGGCCGGGCGCACGACGCGCGCGACTTCGACGCCGTCGCGCAGGAACACCAGCGTCGGCCACAGCTTCACGCCGAACGAGCGACCGAGCGGGCGGCCCGGGCCATCCTCGATCTTCAGGTGGCGCACGGCGGGATGCGCGGAGAACGACGCCACGATCGCCGGCTGCGCGCCCGCGCAGATCCCGCACCAGTTCGCGCCGAATTCGATGACGGTTGCGCCGCCCAGTGCGTCGACTTCCGCGCGCGTCGGCGCGTTGGCGGTGTAGCGTTGCTCGGTATCCATCAGGCCCTCGTGTGCGTTGGCGGAACAGGACCGCGTGGTACGAATGCGCGGCCGGTCAGTGACTACTCTAGCGGAAAATCCCGTGGATTGCCGACGGGCAAGGGGCGGTTCAGCTATGGTGCTCACCCGCCGACTACACGACAAGTTCACGATCGGTGAAGAAGGCATCAAGGGGGCGCAGTCGGAGACCGCGTCGCCATCGTAGGCACTCTAGTGCCCAATTCGTCAGCTACTCCAAGGCATTAAGAAACGGTACACCCTCGACAAGCAGCATCCCATGTCTAGAATGACCGCCATGATCCTTGTTTACCGCTACCGCGTGAAGTCGCTCAACGGACTGCTTAACAAACAGAGCCGTGCGGTGAACTTCGTCTGGAACTTCTGCAACGACACGCAGAAGCATGCGCTCAAGTGGCGCAAGAAGTGGCCGACGGGTTTCGACCTGAACGTCCTGACCACCGGCAGCAGCAAAGAGCTCAGCATTCATTCCGGTACGGTCAACGCAACGTGCGAGCAATACGCGAAGTCGCGCAGTCAGCACCATCGGCCCTACCTGCGCTATCGCGGCAGGAAATCGCTGGGCTGGGTGCCGCTGAAGGGCCGCGACCTGAAGCGCGAGGGTGACGCGTTCCGTTTCGCCGGCAACACCTTCCGCGTGTTCAGCAGCCGCCCGCTTCCCGACGGCAAGATCAAGGATGGGACCAACTTTGCTCGGGATGCGCGCGGCAACTGGTTCCTCAACATTGTGATCGAAATGCCCGATATTCAGGCTCGCCCGATCCGCTCCGGCGTCGGTATCGATCTCGGCCTGAAAGACTTCGCCACACTTTCGACCGGCGAGAAGCTGCCCAATGACCGATTCGGTCGCCGCGCGGCTGAGAAGCTGGCGAAAGCTCAACGAGCACGAAAGCACAAGCGGCATATCGCGAAGCTGCACGCCAAGGTCGCGAACGCCCGCGCCGATTTCCAGCACAAGCTCGCGCTCGCTTTGGTGCGGCGCTTCGATTACATCGCAGTGGGCAATGTATCCGCCGTCAAACTCGCCAGAACCAGGATGGCGAAAAGCGTCTACGACGCATCCTGGTCGTCCTTCCGAAACAAGCTCCGCTACAAGGCGATCGCGCACGGGGCGACGTTCGAGGAAGTTGACGAAAGTGGTTCTACCCAGTCCTGTTCGGCGTGCGGGTCGAAAGACAGCACGACGCGGCCGAAAGGTATCGCGGGACTGCGAATAAGAGAGTGGACCTGCAGTAGCTGTGGCGTTGCGCATGATCGCGATGTCAATGCTGCGCTGAACATTCTCCGATGCGGACGTGCATCGCCAGTTGTGGGAGTCCGCCACCTTTAGGTGGAAGAAAACGTCAAGAGCTTCCAGAAGTTCTCCGGCCCGGCGCTGAGTTGGTGCGCGGGGCCCTACTCGTCGCCGCTGATCGGATAAGATACGGCGCGCCGTGCCTTTTACCGAACCGACGGAGTGTTTTCAGTGATTCAACCGACCCCAGTATTCAAGGACAACCTCGCACAATTGCCGGCCATCGACGGCGTCGCACGCATCGATCTCGTCGGCGCGAACGGCGACGTGGTCGCGACCATCGAGAACCAACCGGGCAAGCAAGGCTCGCTCGCGGTGTACCACTACCTGAAGCAGGCATTCGGCACGCTCGACGCGAAAGCCGCCGAGCACGGCCTTGCGGTGTTCGCCGAACATACGGCCGACGCACGCAACCGCCCGGGTGCGCATCCGAACGTCGATCGCCTGCTGGCGATCGTCGCAGGCGGTGAAGCACTGCGAATCGACGTCGTCGCGAAGGGCTGAATCGCCCGTGACATGCAGGCACGCCACCGGCAGACGCGCCGGGGCGGCCTGCGTCTGCGCCGACCATCGATGCAACCGCGAAGCGGCGCGCGATACGCCGCGGCGGCCCCGGCGGCTTGCATCGACGTAGCATCCGGCGATCGCGCGCTCGTTCGACCCTACCGCCCAAGCGAGGCCACACATGACGACGTTCCGGTTTCAATGTGCGCAATGCGACGAATGGCATGAGGGCAAGCCGAGCGTCGGATTCCAGTTCCCGGACTACCTGCTGGACATTCCCGAACCGGAACGCGCGGCGCGGGCGACGTGGGACGAAGACCTGTGCGTCGTCGACCACCAGTACTTCTTCGTGCGCGCGTGCCTCGAAGTGCCCATCATCGGCGCTGACGAACCGTTTCTGTGGGGGCTCTGGGTCTCGCTCAGCGAGCGCAGTTTCGACGACTACCTGGAGAACCAGGAAGCCGGCAACGCCAGCGGCCCGTACTTCAGCTGGCTCGCGAATCGCCTGCCCGGCTATCCGCCGCTCGACGGCCTGAAATCGCGCATGCATCCGCAACTGGATGGCCAGCGGCCGCTCGTCGAACTCGATACGACCGATCATCCGCTGTCGATCGACTTCCACAACGGGATGTCGGCCGAACGCGCGCAAGCGCTCTTCGAGAAAGTGCTGCATCCGGACGGATCAACGCACTGACTTCGCCGGCTGGCACACTGCGTGCCGTCGGCCGGTGCGCGCGACCGTGACACCCAGCCGTGACACGCGTCCGAAAACCCGCGATCATCGCGCCCGTCCCTCTTTCCCCGGAGACCGCCAGCGTGTCCCGTTTCGTTGCCTTGCCGTTTGCCCGCCGCCTTGCGTCGATCGTTTCGATCGCGGCCGTTGCGTGTACCGCGCTCGGCGGCACGGCATCGGCCGATCCGCTGCGGACGGCCTCCGATCTCGCCGGTGCGTCGCTGGTGCCGCTCGGCGTGCTGCCGCACTCGCCGGAGAACGGCTCGCTCGACCCGTTCTGCACGCAATATCGCGCGAAGACGACCACCGCGGCCGGCCGCGAAGTCGCGAAGCGCGACTGGATCGTGACGTCCGAGGCGCCGCTCGGCCGCTACACGGTCGTCACGTTCGCGAGCGGATTCGGTGCCGGCACGAGCGCGATCTGTTTCGCGCGTCACGCCAACCTCGGCGTGTTCGACGGCACGACGCTCGTCGCGCTCGGCTACACGGCGCGCAAGGCAGGCTGGCAACTCGGTACGGCCGATCGGCTGGAAAGCGACGCGTTGCTGATCTGGGGCGGCGACGGCCCCGCGCCGCCCGTCGGCGAACTGCGCGAAGAGAACGGCGGCCTGCGCCTGACCCGGGTAGCGGCTGAAAGCACTTACTGCCAAGGCCGCGCCGTCGTGCCCAACGTGTACGGCAAGCCGCTCGACACGGCACGTCGGATCCTGATCGCGCACGGCTGGCAACCGCTGCGCCCGCGCGAGAAACCGGACCCGGCGGACGGCGCGGCGACGCTCGCCAGGCACGGCATCATCGAAGCCGAAGCGTGTTCGGGCACCGGCATGGGATATTGCGCGCTGCGCTACCGGAGCACGGCCGGCGTGCTCGGCGTAACGACAGCCGGCGGCGAGCCGGACAAGCCGGCGGAGAACACCGTGATCGATTATCAGGTGGCCTGCCGCAAGCCTTGAGCGGGGCGGCGATCGCCCACGCAAGACGCTGCATCAGCGTATGCCGTAGACGCGGCACCAGGCACTCGCTGCGTGCCAAAGGCAGCGCACGCGTGTTGGCGATCGGCCTCGACGGCCCAATAAATGGTCGTCCGTTCGTTCGATTGACCTGCTTCACGCCCCCTCTTAAACTGACCTCCCTTTTGCGCTGCATCCACAAAAGGCTCCCCATGATCGACCTCTCCACGCTCGCGCTGTTCTCCGGTGCGTGTCTCGCACTGACCGCCACGCCTGGCCCCGACATGCTGCTGATCGCGTCCCGCAGCGTGAGCCAGGGACGGCGCGCCGGCTTCGCAACACTCGCGGGCATCCAGGCCGGCACTTACTGTCACGCGCTGGCGGCCGCGCTCGGGCTGTCGCAGCTCTTCGTCGCGGTGCCCCTCGCGTATGACGCCGTGCGCTTCGCGGGTGCCGCCTATCTGCTGTATCTCGCGTGGAAGACGTTCCGTTCGGATGCGACCGCGCTGTCGCCCGTCGCCTCGCAGCGTCGCCACTCGACCGCGACGATCTTCCGCCAGGGGCTGACGACGAACCTGCTGAACCCGAAGATGGCGCTGTTCGTGCTCGCGCTGTTTCCGCAGTTCGTGCGGCCCGAACACGGCTCGATCGCCGTGCAGATTCTCGTGCTCGCGACGGTGCTGAACCTGATCGGCATCGTCGTGAACGGCGCGGTCATTCTGTCCGCGAGCCGGCTGAGCCAGCGAATCGGCGCGCGCCGCCGCCCGTCGAAGCTACCGCAGTACTTGCTCGGCTCGGTGTTCGTGGGGCTGGCAGCGCGGCTGGCGGTGGCGGGGCGCAACTGAGGACACGCATCACCTGCGCGTCACGCATGAAACCTCGCGCGGCCCGGTGACACACGCGGCCATCAGTCGCCGCGATCGGTCGCCGGCTCGCGCGTATCCACCACCACCCGCAACGCCCCGCTATCGAGCAAACTCGCCGGCGTCACCGTGCGGCGGCGCCACGGAATCCGGCCGAAATACCAGATCTTCCAGAAGCCGAGCGAATGATCGGGATTCCGGCGCAGCAGCATGTCGAAGGTCTCGACGTCGCCGAGCACGATCCGCGTCGCATCGCGCACGACTTCGCGCACGAACCGCGAGCAGAACTGCCGGCGCGACGCGAGATTGAACCCGGTGTCGTAGACCACGCCGATCCGGCGCATCGCAGCCTCCACGAGCCGGCGCCGCTGCGCGTCATCGAGCGGCTGCTTCAGCCGCGCGATCACGCACGCGCCGCGATCGGAGCGCGCAAGAAACCGCGACATCGTCGTGACGCGCGAGAGCGGAAACGTACTCTCCGCGATCAGCGGCTCGCCGCCGCGCTCGCCGACCACGATCCCGACGTGATTCGTCCACGAGCGCGTCGCGCTCGCCACTTCGAGAAACGGCCGCACGGTCACGCGGATGAACACGATGTCGCCGATCTCCGGCTCGACCGGCAACGGCATGTGATGCGCATCGTGAGAATTAACGCAGAAGAGACGCCGCCGGCCCGCTTCGGGCGAGCGGATCATGAGCGGCTGGCAGCCGGTATCGACAACCATACGGACCTCGCGCGAGTGGAGATGGCGCGAGCATGTCAGCAGCCGCCGGGCTGCGCATCCGCTTCATGTGCGAGGGCGGGTATTCGCGCCGCCCAGTGGCGGATTTCGATACCGGCGTGAAGCGGTGCGCAGGTGCCGAGGCCCTCAGCGCGTCGCGCCCAGCGCCACGCGCAGCTGCTCCATCAACTGCGTGTAGTGCCGCAGCACGTCGTCCTTCGGCACGACATTCGCGATCGCGAAACGGTCGGACCACGCCGGTTTCCACTCATACGAGCCGTGCACGCTGCGATCGCCGTCGGGCGCCTGGATCAGCGAGCGGATCCGTGCATCGCGGCCCGGGCCCGTATGCACGTCGAACAGCGCGTGGATGTACGTGTGATACGCGTCGTACACGTCGTCGTCGAACAGGTAACGGTAGATGTGGAACGTGCGGTCGAGGTCGCGCTTCGCGCGGATCACGTCGTCCGGCGAGATGTCCTTCCAGTAGCCGATCCACGTGTAGAAGCACAGCAGCGCATTGAGCTGCGGCGCGACCGCGTCGTACAGCGCGAGCCGCTTTTCGATCAATCGCTGGTTGGTCCACTGCACGAGTTCAAGCCGCTTCAGCCGGCGCGCGACGAGCCAGCCGAGACACGCGACCGACAACGGCGTCAGCACGCCCAGCACGAGCTTGACGATTTCCAGCGAGTTCCACGGATTGTTGATTGGCTGCATGAATGGCCCGACAAGAAGAAACGCATCCGCATCGGCACATGACCCGGCGCGCAGCGCCGCCCGCCCGATCGCGGCGGCATTGACCGTTAGTTGCTTGCGCATCGAACGTCGCGTGACGACACCGGCGACCGGTTCGAAGCGGCGTGATTCGTCAGTCTATCGGACGATTGTCACCGAGCCGTGACCGCTCGTCGACCCGTCCGTCTCGTAGCCGCGCACGCGCGTCGCGCTAGGTCGGCAGCGCCGACGTGAGCTTGACCTTCTGCATCGGAATGTCGGTCTTCACGCTCAGCACGCCCGGAATGCGCGTGAGGTATTCCATCTGGAAGCGCCGGTAGTCGTCGATGTCGGCCGCGACGACGCGCAGCAGGAAATCGCAATCGCCGGCCATCAGGTGGCATTCGACGACTTCCGGCATCTGCTGGACAGCTTCGGCGAAACGGTTCACCGATTCCGCGTCCTGCCCTTTCAGCCACACGCGCGTGAAGATCGTCAGCCCCTTGCCGACTTTCGCGGGATTCAGCACGGCCACGTATTTCTCGATCACACCGGCTTCCTCGAGAAGTCGCACGCGCCGCAGGCACGGCGACGGCGACAGCCCGACCTCGTGCGCGAGTTCCACGTTCTGCATGCGGCCGTCGCGCTGCAGCGCGCTCAGGATCCGGCGGTCGATGGCATCAAGTTTCATTGGCATTCAATTCCAAAAAAATCGCGTATCACGCGTTCAATGCCAAATTCTGAGAAAAATCTGGCGACAACGCAACCCGATTCGAGTCAAAAAAGCAGACAATTCCTCCCCCGAAGGAGGAGTAATGAGCAGTAGCGTTTCAACGTCGTCAGGGCTTCGCGACAAGCCCGCCTATGTCGCCGAGATGGGTCGCGGTTTGCGCGCGGCGCTGCCCGTCATGCTGGGTTTCGTGCCGTTCGCGCTCGTGCTGGGCGCGCAGGCCGCGCAGAAAGGGCTGAGCCTGTTCGAAGTGCCGATGATGACCGGCATGAACTTCGGCGGCGGCTCCGAATTCGCGGCGATCCATCTGTGGTCATCGCCGCCGCACATCGCGCTGATCGTCGCGATGTCGTTCCTCGTGAATTCGCGCCACATCCTGATGGGCGCCGCATTCGAGCCGTATATCCGCCGCCTGCCGCGCCGCCGCGCGTTCTTTGCGCTGTTCTTCATGTGCGACGAAAGCTGGGCGATGTCGCTCGCCGACGCCCGGGCGCGCTCGGCCACGCACATCAGCGTGCCCTATTACGCGGGCATCTGCATGGGGCTCTACCTGACGTGGATCTCGATGACCACGCTCGGTGCGGCGGTCGGCCCGACGATCGGCAACGTCGAGCAGTACGGCTTCGACATGGCGTTCACGGCCGTGTTCCTGGTACTGCTGCGCGGGATGTGGAAAGGGATGCGCGCGAGCCGCCCGTGGTTCGTGAGCCTCGTCGTCGCAGCGGCCACGCACCTGGCCGTGCCCGGCGCGTGGTACGTCGCGGCCGGCGCCTGCGCAGGGCTGATCGCCGCGCTGCTGTGGGAGCCGCGCGATGCCTGATTTCCCGGATTTCAGCACGGTCGCGACGATCGTGCTGATGGCGTCGACGACGTATCTGTCGCGCATCCTCGGCTACGTGCTGCTGCGCAACCGCACGCTGAGCCCGCGGATGGCGTCGGTGATGGAGAACGTGCCGGGCTGCGTGCTGATCTCGGTGATCGCGCCGGCGTTCGTGTCGACGCGCCCGGCCGACCTGCTTGCGCTGGCCATTACGCTGATCGCGGCGACGCGCCTGTCGATCCTGCCGACCGTCATCGTCGGCGTCGTGTCGGCCGGCCTGTTGCGGCACCTGCTCGGCTGAGCGGTTCCGACCCGCCGCGCACGCGGCACGGCCACCAACGAACGGGCGCGCAATGCGCCCGTTTTCACTTCCGCGCCGAGCGCGCGACACGACGATCCTCACACGGGAATGCTAGCCTTGTGGCTTGCGCCACGCTGCACTTCCGTCTCATCACTCATCTCCGCGAGGATCGTCCCGATGCAAGAAACCCGCCCGCTGTTCGACCGTGTCCTGCTCACCAACGACGACGGATTCGACGCCCCCGGCCTTGACGTGCTCGAACAGGTCGCCACGCAACTGGCACGCGAAGTGTGGATCGTCGCGCCGGCGGAAGACCAGAGCGGCACGTCGCATTCGCTGAGCCTGCATGACCCGCTGCGCGTGCATCGCAAGGGCGAACGCCGCTTCGCGGTGCGCGGCACGCCCGGCGATTGCGTCGCGATCGCGATCAGCCATCTGATGAAGGACGCGCGGCCCGACATCGTGCTGTCCGGCGTGAATCGCGGCGGGAACCTCGGCACCGAGACGGTGTTTTCCGGCACGGTCGGCGCCGCGATGACGAGCATGCTGGTCGGCGTGCCGGCCATCGCGCTGAGCCAGGCCTTCACCGATCGCAACGCGGTACCGTGGGACACGGCACGCACGCATGCGCCGGACGTCATTCGCCGGCTCGTGGCCGCCGGCTGGGACAGTGACGCGTGCCTGAACGTGAATTTCCCGCCACGGCCCGCCGATGAGGTGCGAGGGCTGAAGGTGACGAACCAGGGCGCCGGCACGCTGCAGGGCGTCGAGATCGTGTCGGGACTTGACCCGCGCAACAACGCCTACCACTGGCTGAAGCTCTCGCGCGCGCCGCGGGACGACGATGCGAATTCGGAAACGGTCGCGCTCGGCGAAGGGTATGTCGCGGTCACGCCGCTGAAGTTCGAGCGCACGCATGACCAGGCACTCGCACAATTGCGGTCGCGCCTCGGCTAAGCGCGTAGTTCGGCAAGCAAGCGGTCGAGGTAATCGCGCGCGTTACAACGGCGCGCGGGTGCGCGGCCGCTTTACTGCTTCACTGCTTCACTGCTTCACTGCTTCACTGCTTCACTGCTTCACTGCTTCACTGCTTCACTGCTTCACTGCTTCACTGCTTCACCGCTTCACCGCTTCACCGCTTCACCGCTTCACCGCTTCACCGCTTCACCGCTTCACCGCTTCACCGCTTCACCGCTTCACCGCTTCACCGCTTCACCGCTTCACCGCTTCACCGCTTCACCGCTTCAC
>NZ_JAAGPM010000125.1:0-23003 GCF_017104865.1 Burkholderia sp. Ac-20349 | reverse complement strand
TCCCATCCCGAACAGGACCGTGAAACGACTCTACGCCGATGATAGTGCGGATTCCCGTGTGAAAGTAGGTAATCGTCAGGCTCCCTAAGCCAAGAACCCCCGCCCGAAAGGCGGGGGTTTTTGCATTGGCGCGACGGAAATGCGCGCGGGTTGGGGGAGCGCGCTTCATTCATCACGTCCCTCAGGCTCGCACGCCAGGTCATTCAACTGCCTCCAGCCGCCAATCCTCACCTCGGAACGAAACCGAACGATTTGATACGATCGAAGTGCCGTCGGCGATTGCACTCGTCGACGTTCATGTTCGAAACAAGGGCTTGATGGAGAGGTCGGGAATGAATATCGGCGATGCGTCGCGTGAATCCGGAGTCAGCGCAAAAATGATCCGGTACTACGAACAGGTCGGCCTGCTGGCGCCGAGCAAGCGGACCGATGCCGGCTACCGAGTCTACGGTGCGGACGAAATCCATATCCTGCGCTTCATCCGCCAGGCGCGACGCCTTGGCTTTCTCGTCGAGGACATCCGCAAGCTGCTGATGCTTTGGCAAGACCGTTCCCGCGCGAGCGCCGAAGTGAAGTCGATTGCCCTCGAGCACGTGGCCGAACTCGACAAGCGCATCGCGGAACTGAGCGACATGCGCAACACATTGGCCGATCTCGCTGCGCACTGTCATGGTGACGGGCGGCCCGAATGCCCGATTTTGGCGCGTCTGTCCGACCCCGTCGGTGAACCAAATTAGTGCGCGCACTCGAGGGCCGAAAGAGGTCGCGATTCGGTTTCTATAAAAATCAATAGGTTACGAAGGATCGACGGTCATCTATTCCGATTGGGAATGACTTCCATGCAAGTATTTCACTAGCATCTTGGTGCGGCATCGCTATAATTCGGGATAACCCTATACGGGAAATCCCTGAACACCGATTCACCAGGGGTCCCCCTTCCTTGGAGAATGTCATGATCGCCTACATCGTCGAAAAGCTGAGCAACTGGTTTGAATCCGCAGAACGTGAACGCCGTGAGGCTTACCTCGCCACGTCGTCGGACATCGTCCAGCTCGAGAGCCGTATCCGCTCGCTGGAAACCAACGGCTACTCGCTGTAATCGGAGTCACCGTCAGGTGCCACGTGGCACCGAACGATAAGCAAGCCCCGTATTGACGGGGCTTTGTTTTTTTGTGCGCCGGATCTGGCGCAATCGTCAGTGCAGCGCTATGGTATGCACCTGCTTTTCATCCTGAAGGACACGATCATGCGCTTGCGTCTCGATGTGCGTCGAAGTGCCCGCGCGCGTCTCGTTCTGGGCGCGGCGGCGCTTGTCCATGGACTCGCAGCTGCTGCCGCGACATCGTCCAAACCGCTGATTCTCGATACGCAACGCGGTATTCAGGACGGTAAGGGTGGGTTGGTACTGCAGACGGCACCGTTGTCTTCCGAGCCAATCGTCGAGCCAGCAGGCATGCGGGCGCCGGCCGGGCAGGCGCCGAACACGTCGGTTCCGTTGTTCGTCGCGCCGTATATCAATGTCCCCGCGTGGGGTGGACAGCCGGCCAACCAGCCAAGGCTCGCGCCGAGACCGCAGCCGTAACGCCCGGTCTCGGTCGCCCGATCAGTTGCCGCGGTGCTCGATCTGGCAGCGGGCGCCGCTGTCCTGGCCGAGCATCTCGACCAGATAGGGCAGCGCCTCGTTCATGCTCTGGGCGAGCGTATACGGCGGATTCAGAATGAACATCCCGCTGCCGTAGAGGCCCAGCCCGTCAGTCGGCGGATTCGACACCGTCAGCGTCAGGTGCAGCCAGTTGTTCGGTTGCAGACGCTTCAACTGCTCGGGAAAACGCTGCGATTCCGTCCGGGTGACCTGCGGGTACCAGATCGCATAGCAGCCCGTCGCGAAACGCTTCAGGCACTCCGTCACGCAAGTCACCGTGCGCGCGTAGTCCTTCTTGTCCTCGTAGGACGGGTCGATCAGCACGAGTGCGCGTCGCGGCGGCGGCGGCAGCAGCGCCTTGACGCCTTCGAAGCCGTCGCCGGCAAAGATCATCGCGCGTCGCCCCGCGTCGCGGAAATTGTGGCGCAGCACGTCGATTTCCGTCGTGTGCATTTCGAACAGGCGCATGCGGTCCTGTTCGCGCATCGATCGCCATGCGATGTACGGGGAACCCGGGTAGAAGCGCAGTTCACCGTCGTCGTTCAGCGCGCGGACTTCATCCACATAGTCGCCCAGCGCTTCCGGCAGGTTCTTTTCGTTCCACAGCCGGCCGATCCCGGTGTCGAATTCCGACGTCTTCGCCGCGTAGCCGTCGCGCAGCGAGTACACGCCGGCACCTGCGTGCGTGTCGATGTACCAGTAGGATTTGTCTTTCTTGTTCAGGTAGCGCAGCAGCTGGACGACGACGGCGTGCTTGAGCACGTCCGCATGGTTGCCTGCGTGAAAACCGTGACGATAACTGAGCATGGCGGGCTGCCTGAAACGAAAGGTGAATCGATGAAAGCGGTCGATCGTGCGCGGCCGTCAGGCCGGGCGCCGATGCGGGCCGCGTATTGTACGCGAGTGGCCGGGCATCGCCTTATTCGTACGCATCGCCGACCACCTCCTCGATGCGTTGCTTCACATCCGGCGTCAGCTTCGCGGCAACGTCGAGCGCGCGCATGTTGTCGCCGATCTGCTCGATCCGCGACGCGCCGGTGATGACCGAACTCACGCGCGGATTCGCGAGCACCCATGCGATCGCAAGCTGGCCCGTGCTGCAGCCGAGCTCGGTTGCGATTCCGCCGAGCCGTTCGACGATGTCGTTGGCGGCCTGATCGGTCAGGCGATCGCGCATCCAGTCGTAACCCTGCAACTGCGCGCGGCTGCCGGGCGGCACGCCGTTACGGTACTTGCCGGTGAGCAGGCCCGATGCCAGCGGGCTCCAGGTCGTGAGGCCGAGACCGTAGTCCTCGTACAGCCGCGCATATTCCTGTTCGACCCGCGTGCGGTGGAACAGGTTGTACTGCGGCTGCTCGACGACCGGCTTGTGAAGGTGATGCCGTTCGGCGATTTCGCACGCGGCCCGGATCTCGTCGGCGCGCCATTCCGACGTGCCCCAGTACAGCGCCTTGCCGCGGACGATCATGTCGCTCATCGCCCAGACGGTTTCCTCGATCGGCGTGTTCGGATCGGGGCGATGGCAATAGACGAGGTCGACATAGTCGAGTTGCAGCCGGCGCAGCGAGCCGTCGATGGCGTTCAGCAGGTATTTCCGGTTCAGCGTGTGATACTGGTTCGGCGCTTCGGCGAGCCCCCAGAAGAACTTCGTGGACACGATGTAGCTGACGCGCGGCCAGTCGAGCGACTTGAGCGCGTGGCCCATGATTTCCTCGGACTTGCCGCCGGCGTAGACCTCGGCGTTGTCGAAGAAATTGACCCCCGCGTCGCGCGCCGCAGCCAGGCATTCGCGCGCGACCCGCTGGTCGACCTGGTTGCCGTATGTCACCCACGAACCGAGTGAAAGCTCGCTGATTTGCAGGCCGGAGCGGCCTAGCCGTCGATAGTGCATGCGAATCTCCTGCGTGACAGAACCGACCTTAAGCTTAGACGTTTTGCGCGCGAACGGCGGGGCCGATCGTGCACAATGACGGCTGGCCCGCCGGTGCGATCGCGCGACGGTAGCGGATGCGGCGGGCGCTTGTTTTATCGATCCGACAACGGGAGGAGATGGACATGGCAGCAGATCTGAGCGGCAAGACCGCAGTCGTCACGGGCGCCGCGAGCGGCATCGGCAAGGAAATCGCACTCGAGCTCGCGAAGGCGGGCGCGGCGGTCGCGATCGCCGACCTGAACCAGGACGGCGCGAACGCGGTCGCCGACGAGATCGTCAAGGCGGGCGGCAAGGCGATCGGCGTCGCGATGGACGTGACGAACGAGGAAGCCGTGAACAGCGGGATCGACAAGGTGGCCGAAGCGTTCGGCTCGGTCGACATCCTCGTGTCGAACGCGGGCATCCAGATCGTCAACCCGATCGAGAACTACTCGTTCTCGGACTGGAAGAAGATGCAGGCGATCCACGTCGACGGCGCGTTCCTGACGACCAAGGCTGCGCTCAAGCACATGTACAAGGACGATCGCGGCGGTGTCGTGATCTACATGGGTTCGGTGCACTCGCACGAAGCGTCGCCGCTGAAGTCGGCCTACGTGACGGCCAAGCACGGCCTGCTCGGCCTGGCCCGCGTGCTGGCGAAGGAAGGCGCGAAGCACAACGTGCGCTCGCACGTCGTGTGTCCGGGCTTTGTGCGCACGCCGCTGGTCGACAAGCAGATTCCGGAGCAGGCGAAGGAACTCGGCATCAGCGAAGAAGAAGTGATCAAGAAGGTGATGCTCGGCAACACGGTCGACGGCGTGTTCACGACGGTGCAGGACGTCGCGCAGACGGTGCTGTTCCTGTCGGCCTTCCCGAGCGCCGCGCTCACGGGCCAGTCGGTCGTCGTCAGCCACGGCTGGTTCATGCAGTAACGCACTGCCGCGAGTGGCCGCGATGCGCGCCGCTCGTGCAATGTCGTTGCGCCGGCAAGCCGGGCAAAACGCATAAAAAAACGCGCTCCAGGGAGCGCGTTTTTCGTCTCGGCAGAGTGGGGCAGCGCCGATAACGGCGGCTGCCCGCTCACGCCGCGTTACTTCAGGACGGCTGCGACCGCATTGGCGACCGCGTCGAGGTTGCGCGTGTTCAGCGCGGCGACGCAGATCCGGCCCGTGCCGACCGCATAGATGCCGAACTCGTCACGCAGGCGATCGACTTGCGCCGAGGTCAGGCCCGAATACGAGAACATCCCGCGCTGCTCGTTGATGAAGCTGAAGTCGCGGTCGACGCCGCTTGCCTTCAGGCGCTCGACGAGACCGTTGCGCATCGCACGGATGCGATCGCGCATTTCACCGAGTTCCTGCACCCACGAAGCGTGCAGTTCCGGCGATGCGAGCACCGCGGCGACCACGGCGCCGCCGTGGGTCGGCGGGTTCGAGTAGTTCGTACGGATCACGCGCTTCAGTTGCGACAGCACGCGCGTCGCTTCTTCCTTGCTCGACGTGATGATCGACAGTGCACCGACGCGCTCGCCGTACAGCGAGAACGACTTCGAGAACGACGACGACACGAATGCGTTCAGGTCGGCCGCGGCAAACAGGCGCACGGCGGCAGCATCGGCCTCGATGTTCTCGCCGAAGCCCTGGTAAGCCATGTCGAGGAACGGCACGAGGTTGCGCGCCTTCACGACGTCGACGACCTGTTGCCATTGCGCTTCCGTCAGGTCCACGCCGGTCGGGTTGTGGCAGCACGCGTGCAGCACGACGACCGTGCCTGCCGCGTAGCCGTTCAGTGCCGACAGCATGCCTTCGAAGTTCACGCCGTTGGTGGCGGCGTCGTAGTACGGGTACGCGACGACTTCGAAGCCGGCTGCTTCGAACAGCGCGCGGTGGTTTTCCCAGCTCGGATCGCTGATCGCGACCTTCACGTTCGGGTTCACGGTGCGCAGGAAATCGGCGCCGATCTTCAGCGCGCCCGTGCCGCCCAGTGCCTGGGCCGTGACCACGCGACCTGCTGCGATCAGCGGCGAGTCGTTGCCGAGCAGCAGCTTCTGCACGGCCGCATCGTAGGCAGCGATGCCGTCGATCGGCAGGTAGCCGCGCGGCAGGCCGGCCTCGACACGCACCTTCTCTGCTTCGCGAACCGCGCGCAGCAGCGGAATCTTGCCTTCTTCGTTCGTGTACACACCGACGCCGAGGTTGACCTTGGTCGGACGCGCATCGGCGTTGAAGGCTTCGTTCAGGCCCAGGATCGGGTCGCGGGGAGCAAGCTGGACAGCGGAGAAGAGCGACATGATGATTCGGCAGTAGTGAAAAGAGGGTCAGGCTTTCAACGGGCGGGGCGGGCGCGGTGGACCGCGCGCAGGCAGGCACGACGCCGGAAAGCGCAGCAGCCTGACATTGTAGCGAATTCACGCAGGCGGGGGCGGCGTTTCAGCGGTGAAATTCGGCCGGGAATGGCGATTTCGGACGGTCGTCGCGCGTCAGGAGCCGACAGCAGTTCGCGAGGCCGCGAAGCGCTAGAATGCTTTCTTTGCCCTCGCTCCGGCCGCATTCCATGTCCGAACATAAAGCCGAAACCGGCGACGCGCTCGACGAATCGAAATTCGTGACCTTCGAAGGGTCGCCGTTCCAGCTGTACCAACCGTATCCGCCCGCCGGCGACCAGCCGACCGCGATCGAGACGCTCGTCGAAGGGGTCGAGGATGGTCTCTCGTTCCAGACGCTGCTCGGCGTGACGGGCTCGGGCAAGACCTTCACGATGGCGAACACGATCGCGCGGCTCGGCCGCCCGGCGATCGTGTTCGCGCCGAACAAGACGCTCGCCGCGCAGCTCTACTCGGAATTTCGCGAGTTCTTCCCGCGCAACGCGGTCGAGTACTTCGTCTCGTACTACGACTATTACCAGCCTGAAGCGTACGTGCCGCAGCGCGACCTGTTCATCGAAAAGGACTCGTCGATCAACGAGCACATCGAGCAGATGCGGCTGTCGGCGACGAAGAGCCTGATGGAGCGTCGCGACGTCGTGATCGTTGCGACGGTGTCGGCGATCTACGGTATCGGCAACCCGTCCGAATACCACCAGATGATCCTGACGCTGCGTACCGGCGACAAGCTCGGCCAGCGCGACGTGATCGCACGGCTGATCGCGATGCAGTACACGCGCAACGAGCAGGACTTCCAGCGCGGCACGTTCCGCGTGCGCGGCGACACGATCGACATCTTCCCGGCCGAACACGCGGAGCTGGCCGTGCGCGTCGAACTGTTCGACGACGAGGTCGAGACGCTGCAGTTGTTCGACCCGCTGACCGGCCGCGTGCGGCAGAAGATCCCGCGCTTCACCGTCTATCCGTCGTCGCACTACGTGACGCCGCGCGACACCGTGATGCGCGCGGTCGAGACGATCAAGGACGAACTGCGCGAGCGGCTCGAGTTCTTTCACGGCGACGGCAAGCTCGTCGAGGCGCAGCGCCTCGAGCAGCGGACGCGCTTCGATCTCGAGATGCTGCAGGAGCTCGGCTTCTGCAAGGGCATCGAGAACTACTCGCGGCATTTCTCGGGCGCGGAGCCCGGCGACCCGCCGCCGACCCTCGTCGACTACCTGCCGCCTGATGCGCTGATGCTGCTCGACGAGTCGCACGTGCTGATCGGCCAGCTGAACGGCATGTACAACGGCGACCGCGCGCGCAAGGAAAACCTCGTCAACTACGGGTTCCGGCTGCCGTCCGCGCTCGACAACCGGCCGCTCAAGTTCCCCGAGTTCGAACGCAAGATGCGTCAGGTCGTGTTCGTGTCGGCCACGCCGGCTGATTATGAGCAGCGCGTGACCGGGCAGATCGCCGAGCAGGTCGTGCGACCGACCGGGCTCGTCGATCCGGAAATCGAAGTGCGGCCGGCGAGCTCGCAGGTCGACGACGTGCTGGGCGAGATCAACGAGCGCGTGAAGGCCGAGGAGCGCGTGCTGATCACCGTGCTGACGAAGCGCATGGCCGAGCAACTCACCGAGTTTCTGGCGGACCACGGGGTCAAGGTACGCTACCTGCACAGCGACATCGACACGGTCGAGCGCGTGGAGATCATCCGCGACCTGCGGCTCGGCACGTTCGACGTGCTGGTCGGGATCAACCTGCTGCGGGAAGGGCTCGACATTCCCGAGGTGTCGCTCGTCGCGATCCTCGACGCGGACAAGGAAGGCTTCCTGCGCGCCGAGCGCTCGCTGATCCAGACGATCGGCCGCGCCGCGCGGAACGTGAACGGCAAGGCGATCCTCTACGCGGACAACATGACCGAGTCGATGAAGCGCGCGATCGGCGAGACCGAGCGGCGCCGTGCGAAGCAGATCGCGCACAACGAAAAGATGGGCATCACGCCGCGCGGCGTGGTGAAGCGCATCAAGGACATCATCGACGGCGTCTACAACGCCGACGAAGCGCGCGCGGAGCTGAAGGAAGCGCAGCAGCGCGCGAAATTCGAGGACATGTCGGAGAAGCAGCTGGCGAAGGAAATCAAGCGCCTCGAAAAGCAGATGGCCGACTACGCGAAGAACCTCGAGTTCGAGAAGGCCGCCGCGACCCGCGACCAGCTCGCGCTGCTGCGCGAGCGCGTGTTTGGCGCGAACGTCGGCGATCACGTCAGCGGCGGTCGGTAAATCTTTCAAAGCGTCACCGAAACGTGCCGGTAATCGAGCTGTAAGCCTTGTCGGATCAGGGGTTTACGCGGTGCCTCGTTTGTTCCGGAACGGGATCGGTGCTAAACTCCGCAATTATTGAGAATAGTTCGCATTAACGTTATTCGTCGCGTTAGTGTTTCCAGCGGGGCGCCCGGCGGGTGGCCCGCACGGTGTCAGATCAAATAACAAGGAGTGTCCATGTTGGGTTCTTCGTTCATCCGCACGTCGGTTGCGGTAGCGGCGGCGCTTGCCGCGATGTCGGCCTCGGCTGCCGAATATCCGATCGGCAAGCAGCAGATCCAGGGCGGCATGGAAATCGGCGCGGTGTACCTGCAGCCGATCACGATGGATCCGGAAGGGATGATGCGCAAGGCGTCGGATTCCGACATCCACCTCGAGGCCGATATCCATGCGGTCAAGAACAACCCGACGGGTTTCGCGGAAGGCGACTGGATGCCGTACCTGCAGGTCACGTACAAGCTGACGAAGCAGGGCGACACGAAGTGGAAGGCGGAAGGCGACCTGATGGGCATGGTCGCGAGCGACGGCCCGCACTACGGCGACAACGTGAAGCTGTCTGGTCCGGGCAAGTACCACCTGACGATGACCGTCAAGCCGCCGATGCAGTCGGGCCACATGGCGTTCGGCCGTCACATCGACAAGGAAACGGGCGTGGGCGCATGGTTCAAGCCCATCACCCTCGAGTATGACTTCCCGTTCGCCGGTATCGGCAAGAAGGGCGGTTACTGATCGGTGGCATCACGGACGGCGCGCTTCGGCGCGCCGTCGGCGTAGAGAACCCAGAATGAAAATTCCCCAGAAAGTCTTTGCCGCAGCCGCTGCGTTGTGGCTTGCCGGCGCAGCGCACGCTGCCGACCTGCCGACGTTCAAGCTCGAGATGACGGACGGCAAGCTCAATCCCGCCCGCATCGAAGTGCCGGCCGGGCAGCGTTTCAAGATCGAGATCAAGAACACCGGCAAGGGCGCCGCCGAATTCGAGAGCGTGCAGCTGCGCAAGGAAAAGGTGCTCGCGCCGGGCGCCGATTCGTTCGTGGTGGTCGCGCCGTTGTCGCCGGGTGAATACAAGTTTTTCGACGATTTCCACCAGCAGGCACAGGGCGTGATCGTCGCGAAGTAACGCGTTTTATCTGCGCGCAGGCCCACCTGCCCGGTGTACCGCGCGTCAGGAGGTATCGATGGGGCAGATCTTGTTCATCGTCTGGCGGGAGAGCGTCGAAGCGCTGCTCGTCGTCGGCATTCTCTACGCATGGCTGAAAAACGGCGACGACGACGCGCGCCGCGGCCTGCCTTTTCTCTGGGCCGGCGTCGGTGTCGGTTTGCTGATGGCGGTCGGCCTCGGCGCAGCGCTGGTCGGTTTCACCGAAGTGCTGTCCGGCGACGCGCAGGACTACTTCCAGACCGCCATGGTGCTGATCGCGTGCGTGCTGATCGTGCAGATGGTGCTGTGGATGCGCAGGCATGGCCGCACGCTGAAGCGCGACATGGAGCAATCGCTGCAGCAGAGCACGCGCGATTCGAACTGGTGGGGCGTCGCGGTGCTGGTCGCGCTCGCGATCGCGCGCGAAGGCAGCGAGACGGTGATCTTCCTGTACGGCCTCGGTTTCGGCCAGTCGGGCCACGTCGACGGCAGCCAGATGCTCGCGGTCGTGATCGGCCTCGGCCTCGCATTCCTGACGTTCTATCTGCTGCAACTCGGCGGCAAGTATTTCTCGTGGCGGCACTTCTTCCGCGTCACCGAAGTGATGCTGCTGTTCCTCGGCGCGGGCCTGTTCCAGACCGGCGTCGACAAGCTGATCGACAAGGAAATCCTGCCGCTCGGCATTTCGCAGGTGTGGGATACGTCGTCGATTCTCGATGACTCCAGCACGTTCGGCTCGCTCGTCGCGACGCTGACGGGCTATCGCGCACATCCGGCGCTGACCAACCTGGTTGCCTATGCGGTGTACTGGGCCGTCGTCTGGCTGTTGATGAAGCGTGCGAGCCGTCGTCCGGCCGTCGCTGCGGGCCGCGCGGCATGAACGTTGCCGCCGCAACCAAGCCGGGCTGGCTCGCGCAGGCGGGCCAGTGGATGCAGCGCCACGGCGCGGTGATCCGTGGCATCCAGTGGGTCGTCGTCGCCGTCTATGCGTTCCTGATCATCGTGCCGGCGGTGCTGCCGCTGCCGGACGACTCCGCGCACCTGTGGAACAACCTCACGCTGATCGCGCAGTTCGTGTTCTGGGGCATCTGGTGGCCGTTCGTGCTGCTGTCGATGGTGATGCTTGGCCGCGTCTGGTGCGGCGTGCTGTGTCCGGAAGGTGCGCTCACCGAATTCGCGAGCAAGTTCGGCCGCGGTGGCGCGATTCCGCGCTGGATGCGGTGGGGCGGCTGGCCGTTCGTCGCGTTCGGGCTCACGACGATCTACGGGCAGATGGTCAGCGTGTACCAGTACCCGCTCGCGGTGCTGTTCGTGCTCGGCGGCTCGACCGTCGGTGCGATCGTGATCGGTGTGCTGTACGGCCGCGAGAAGCGCGTGTGGTGCAAGTATCTGTGCCCGGTCAACGGCGTGTTCGGGCTGCTCGCGCGGCTTGCGCCGATGCGCTACAAGGTCGACGAGGATGCGTGGCGCCGCTCGTACAAGAACGGCGAGCATGGCCATCGCGTGATTCCGATCAACTGTGCGCCGCTCGTACCGTTGCGCAACATGAAGGGCGCGGCGGACTGCCATATGTGCGGCCGCTGCAGCGGGCACCGCGATGCGATCTCGCTGTCGTTGCGCTCGCCGTCCGACGAAGTCGTGAACCTCGGCGCGCAGCAGGCGAACCCGTGGGACACCGCGCTGATCCTGTACGGCCTGCTCGGCGTCGCGATCGGTGCGTTCCACTGGACCGCCAGCCCGTGGTTCGTGCAGATCAAGCAATGGCTCGCGGGCTGGCTGATCGACCACGACATCACGTGGCCGCTCGAAACCAACGCACCGTGGTTCCTGCTCACGCACTACCCGGATCGCAACGACGTGTTCTCGTGGCTCGACGGCGGGCTCGTCGTCAGCTACATCGTCGGCACGGGGCTCGTGTACGGCACGACGCTGCTCGTGCTGCTGGCCGGTGCCACGCGGATGCTCGGCCGCTTCGATCGCGTGCGGCTCCATCATCTCGCGCAGGCGCTGATTCCGATCGCGGGCGCGGGCGTGTTCCTCGGGCTGTCCGCGACGACGCTGTCGCTGCTGCGTGCCGAGCATGTGCCGCTCGGCTGGGCCACGGACGTGCGTATCGCGATCCTGGTCGGCGCCAACGCGTGGAGCGCGTGGCTCGCGTGGAAGGTGACGGGGCGTTATGCGGCCTGGCCGCGCCGGCTTGCCGCCTTTGCGTGGTTCGCGGCAGCGCTGGCTGTCATCGACAGTGCGTGGTGGCTGATGTTCTGGGGGTTCTGAGCGGCGTTTGCGCTGCCTGGGGCCATCCCTGCACGGAGCAGGGCGGAAGGCGATCCATCAGGATGCATTGAAGTAACCGCGAACGGCAGGTCGACCACATCGACGCCACCCAAACAAAAAAGCGACACGTCCTTCGACGTGTCGCTTTTTTTCTTCCAGGCGTGAGAACCAAAAAAAGTGGCTTGGCTTGCTGCAACGGCTGCTTGAGTGTGTTTGCACGAAGGGGTCTAGATCTCGCGTGCAAGCCGTTACGCTGGCTACTGCCCAACACCTCTCAGGGAGGTGGTCCCCACAATACTCGGTCGTTACTTCGTCAGGATCAGTTTGCCGAGCCGCGTGGCCCGCAACTGATAGGTTTCTCCGTTATGCGCGATGCTGACGTGGCTTTGGCCTTGCAGCAGCGCATCGCTGCTGACGACCCGCGTGCCTGCATCGCGGTTGCCGGCGGGTTTCGCCGGCGTGGTGACCGCTGCCGTCTTCTGGCGGCTGCTGCCTGCGGTGCCGGTCGTGCGGCGCAGGGTCAGCGTGGTCGGGCGCATGGTGTCGGTCATTCGGTTGATCGGTGACTGTCGATACGATGGAATGAATTCTAAATGATAACCATTCCCATTCGCAAAAACTCTTTATCGATCGAAATGGCAAACCTGATAGCTTGAGTCAAAGGGGCGGCCCGCAGGCCGCCACCGGGTTCAGTGCAGCGGATCGGGATCCTTGCGGCCCTGCGCGTACTCGCGGATCAGGCGGACCGTATCGATATCCGACGTGCGGTACGCCTCCTTGACGATCCCGTGCGTCTGACGCGCGTCTTCGCTGTCGTCCGTGACGACCAGCGTCGTGCGGTATTCGAAACGCAGGAACAGTTCGTGGTCGTCGCGTTCCTCGATCGACATCGTCAGCGAACCGCCGATCTCGCCGTCGGCGGCGAGGATGTCGTAGCGAACCTGCTGGTTCGGCGTGAACGTGACGTGGTCGCGCACGGTCGCGTGACCGTAGTGCAGCTCACGTTCGAGCGTCGTGTCCGTCCGTGCGTTGACGACGCAGCTGTCGAGGCCGAGCACGAACAGTTGCGGCTGTTCGGCACGCAACACGAGACCTTCCCAGAGCTGGTCGCGGGTGAGGGTCGGCACGGCCGGATCGTCGGAGTTGATCTGGATCAGGTGTTCGAAGTTCAAGGGGGCGGGTTCCTTCTGGTGGCGGGTGGCCACATGGTTCAAGAAGTCATTGTGACGCAAAACGCGCGGTTTCGCGGCACCTGCGTCCCCACCCGCGCGTCACGCTTCGATGCGGCCCATGCGGCCGCTCTGGTAGTCGACGACGGCCTGCCGGATCTCTTCCTCGGTATTCATCACGAACGGGCCGTAGCGCACGATCGGCTCGTTGAGCGGCACGCCGCCGATCAGCAGCAGGTCGAGTGGCGTATCGCCGGCCGCGAACGTGACGGTGTCGCCGTCGCAGCCGTAGACGATCATATGTTGTGCGTCGACAGCCTGCCTGTCGGGCCCGTAGAGGCCCGTTCCGTCGATCGGATAGGCGAACACGCGATAGCCGGCCGGCACGGGCTGCGTGACCGTTGCGCCCGGTTCCAGCGTGAAATGCTGATAGAGGATCGGCGTGCGTGTCTCGATCACGGCCTGGACACCGAATGCCTCGCCGGCGATCACGCGCACGCGCGCGCGGCCGTCCGGCGACGTCGCGGTCGGGATGCTGCTGGCCGAAATCTCCTGATAGCGCGGCGCGATCAGCTTGTCGCGACGCGGCAGGTTGACCCACAGCTGGAAGCCGTGCGAATGGCCGCCCGCCTGCGCGAATGCGGGATCCGGCATCTCGCTGTGCACGACGCCGGCGCCGGCCGTCATCCACTGCACGTCGCCGGGGCCGAGCGCGCCCGCGTGGCCGGCCGAGTCGTGATGGCGATAGTGCCCGTCGAGCACGTAGGTCACGGTCTCGAAGCCGCGATGCGGGTGGGCCGGCGCGCCGCGGGCTTCGCCGGGCGCATAGTCGACCGGTCCCATTTCATCGAGCAGCAGGAACGGATCGAAATCCATCAGCAGCCGGGTCGGGAACGGGCGGTGAACCACGAAGCCGCCGCCTTCGGTCGTGCGAAGCGCGGGGTACGTGCGGTCAAGCGAGCGGGCGGTCGTCATGTGGATTCCCTCGAAATGATCGGAATAGCGTTATTTTTGAAACATGGCGCTATTATATTGGGCGTTTTACCGTTCGATTCGCGACGGTTCGCAATGGATTGTTCTGAAATTGGAACGATGAGATGAATATCGATGCACATAATCTGAACGACCTCATGTACTTTTCGCAGGTCGTCGAACATGGCGGTTTCTCGGCTGCGGAGCGCGTGCTGGGCATCTCGAAATCGCGCCTGTCGCGGCGCCTGACCGAACTCGAGGCGGCGCTCGGCGTGCGCCTGCTGCAGCGTTCCACGCGCAAGCTCGCGCTGACCGAGGCAGGGGAGCTGTTCTACCAGCATTGCCAGGCGATGCTGGCCGAAGCGCAGGCGGCGATGAATGCGGTCCAGCAGTTGCGCTCCTCGCCGCGCGGTTCGGTACGCGTCAGTGTGCCCGTGACGCTGTCGCAGACGATGCTGTCGCGCATCCTGCCCGAATTCCTGCGCCGCTATCCCGAGGTGAAGGTGCACGTCCGCGTGACGAATCGCGTGATCGACCTGTTCGAGGATTCGATCGACGTCGCGCTGCGCGTGCGCTCGGAGCCGCCGCAGAACGCGAACATCGTCGTGCGGCCGCTGTGGCGCACCGAGCAGATGCTGGTCGGCGCGCCGAGCCTGCTGAGCCAGAATGCACCGCCGCTGGTGCCGGACGACCTGACCGGATTCGAGACACTCGATACACCGAGCGTCGACGGGCGGCACGTGTTCAACCTGATCGCGCCGGACGGTACACGCCACGTGCACGAGCACGACCCGCGGCTCGTGACGGCCGACCTGATGACGATCCGCGAAGCCGTTCTCGATGGGCTCGGCATCGCGGCCCTGCCGGAGATGATGTACGGCAACGCGCTGCGCGCGGGGCAACTGTCGCCCGTGATGCCGGGCTGGACGCTGCCGGTGCCGCAACTGTACGCGGTGTTCGTGTCGCGGCAGGGGATGCCGCCCGCGGTGCGTGCGTTCGTCGACTATCTGGTCGAGAAGCTCGATCACGGCGCCTATCAGGATCCGGGGTGCCCGGAGCGTGCGAAGAAGGAAGCGGCGGCCGATGCTTCGGCGACCTGAACACGACGTGCGCGACGAGGCAAATTTGTTTTGTCATTGAAGCGTCGCCTGCAATCGCAAGTTTCAATCGCCGGAACCTTGAATGCGCGTGCGTGCGGGCCTATATTGAAATCCCATTTCGTGAAGGAAGTTCGGAGCGAAATCAGGTGGCCGCATATATTGCGAGCCAGATAGGGCAGAACGCGCAGTCCGTGCAGACCACGGCAGAGTCGCATTTGCGTTGCTCGAGGCGCAACCGATACCGCCAAAGAGCCCGCCGCCCGAAGGCGCCCGCGTGCGCATGAAAAAAGGCCTTCATCTGGCGATGAAGGCCTTTTACTTTGTGCGGCCGACGAGGTGCGGCCGGCGCGTCGGATCGCGCGTGCGTTACTTCGCTTTCGCGGTCGGTTCCGTCACGAAGCCGAGCTTCGTCAGGCCGCCTGCCTGCGCATCCGACATCACTTCGGCGACGTGTTCGTAGGCGACCTTGCGGTCCGCACGCAGGTGCAACTCCGGTTGCGGCGTGCGCTTTGCCGCTTCCGCGATGCGCGCCTGCAATTGTTCGCGCGTGACCGTCTGGTCGTCCCACAGGATCGTGCCGTCGCCCTGGATCGCGACGTCGACCGTCTGCGGCTTTTCGTCGACGGGCTGGCTGCTGGCGTGCGGCAGGTCGATCTTCACCGCATGCTGCATCGCCGGGATCGTCACGAGGAAAATGATCAGGAGTACGAGCATGACGTCGACGAGCGGCGTCATGTTGATCTCGCTCATCACGGCATCGTCGTCATCGTCGCTGAAACCGGTGTTCATTGCCATGGTTCACCCCGTCTCAGCTGGCGCGCGTCGCGAGACGCAGGCCGTCGCGCGTCGACGACGACGCGAGGCTCGCGCCCGTCACGAAGTACGCGTGCAGGCCGTGCGCGAAGCGGCGCAGCTTGCTGACGACACCCTTGTTCGCGCGGGTCAGTGCGTTGTAGCCGAGCACGGCCGGGATCGCGACGAACAGGCCGAACGCGGTCATGATCAGCGATTCGCCGACCGGGCCCGCGACCTGGTCGATCGACGTCTGGCCGGTTGCGCCGATCGCGAGCAGCGCGTGGTAGATCCCCCAGACCGTACCGAACAGGCCGACGAACGGCGCCGTGCTGCCGACCGACGCGAGGATCGCGAGGCCGCTCTGCATGCGCGAGATGCCTTCGTCCATCGTGTCCTTCAGGCAGCGCGTGACCCAGTCCGACACGTCCATGCGGTCGTGCAGGTGCGGCTGCGTCTGGTGGTGGTGATCGGCGGCTTCCTTGCCCGACAGTGCGAGCGCGAGGAACGGGTTGTCGTTCGGCGTCGATGCGGCGAGCCCGAGCTTCTTGATGCCGTCGTCGAAATTGTCCGAATGCCAGAACGCCTGTTCGGCGTTCTTCGTCAGGCGGTTCAGGCGGATCACGTTCCAGCCCTTGATGACGATCACGATCCACGACAGGACCGACATCACGAGCAGCGTGATCGCAATGGCGCGCGTGACGAAATCACCTTGCGCCCAGACGTGCGCGATACCGTAGCTTTGCATTTTCTTGTTTCCTTAGAATCTTCCGGATGAGGCAGGTTAGTCGGTGAGCCCGAAGCTGTAGGGCTGTGTGCGGGCGGCGCGGATCGCCTGGCCGTTCTCGATATACGGACGGCAGGTGGTCGAGCGCATCGCGTCGAGTGCGGCATCGTCGAGGCGCGGGTAGCCGCTGCTCTTCTGCAGATCGATGCTTTCGATCTTGCCGGTCACACCGACGACGAAGTGAACATAGGCCGTGCCCGATTCGCCGCGGCGGCGCGACATCGACGGGTAGTCGGGCTTCACGAAGTTGCATTGAAGCGTCGGCACGTTTTTCGGCGCGCTGACCTGCATGGTTTCGCGCGCCGGGGCGGGCGTAGCGGCCGGTGCTGCGGGGGCGGGCGCGGCAGGCGCGGGCGTCGGATCGGCGGCCGGCGCGGGTGTCGGCGACGGGGCCGGCGATTGTGCAACCGGCTGGGGCGTCGGCTTTGCCGCTTTCTGCACCGGCTTCGGTTCGACCTTCGGCTTCACGCGCGGCATGGGCTTCGGCGGCGCGGGCTGCGGGATCGATTCGGCAGCAACCTGCTGCGCGATCGGTGCAGGTGTGATGAGCTGCGCGGTGATCGTCTGGACCTCCACCGATTTCGGTGGCGGCGCGTTGCGATGGAGCCAGGCGGCCGTCAGCATGATCGCATGTGCGGCAAGCACACCGACCGCGACGACGATCACACGGGAATTCATACGTGGTGCAACCGGCATGGCGCCGGCAGGAGCGAGATGCGAAGCCTGCATGTTAGCTTGAAAGAACGATGTCGCACCCGGGGCGCGGCGGGTGAATCGGCATCACTTGCGGAAGATCAGCAGCGAGATGCAAACGGTGGTCACAAATCCGATCAGCAATTCCATGACAGGCTCCTTGGCAGGTAGGCCGCTGGCTCGCGCAGACGGTGGCTTGCTGACGGTTGAAACAAAAAATGCGGCCTGGGCCGCATGCGCACACTCGGTGCCGGTCACGCGGCCTTGCGTTCGTAGAACGTGACCGGGATCGGGTGAGCGTGATGCTCGACACCGCATTGGCTCGCGCAGACGCCGTGTTCGGCCATGAGGTCGCGTACGGACTCCTCGCACTTGCCGCAGCACGTGGCCACGCCGAGTTCGAACTGGAGTTCATCGAAAGAGTTCACGCCCTCAGCGAGGGACGCGCGAATCTTGCGATCGGAAACAGACTTGCACACGCAGACGATCATGATGAGTTGCGATAGCTAACGGTAATGCGAATTATTATCATTAAATTTGCGGACGTTGACAAGCCTGGGGCGGGCTTTTTTTAAGGTCATCAGACCCTTGAAGTGGCGAAGCGGTAGGGTGGCGCGCGGAAGAGGGCGTGCCGGCCCGTGTCAGGCGGTCGCGCAGGCGCGCGCGTTAGGCGAGGAAATGGTGACGGATTCGACCGGCGCAGTAAGGCCGAGCAGTGTCGACGCGAGTACCTGCAGTTGGCGGCCGTCGCTGGTCGAGCAGAAGCGGGGCGGCGCCGCGCGCGTGCCGGCGGGCGCGCGCAGGTTGCGCTCGTCGAGCACCCGCATGAGCTGGCGGGCGATGGCGTCGCTGGTGTCGACGATCGTCAGGCGATCGCCCACAAGGTCACGAATCGTTTCCGTGAAGAACGGGTAATGCGTGCAGCCGAGTACCAGCGTATCGGCGCCGTCGTCGAGCATCGGCTGCAGGTAGCTGTCGAGCAACGCACGCAATGCGGGCGAATTCGTGTCGCCGCGCTCGATGGCTTCGACGAGCCCGTGGCCGGGCTGGCAGATGAAGCGGCGGCCGGCGCCGTAGCGGTCGAGCAGCGCCTGGAAGCGCGGGCTGTTCAGTGTCGACTGGGTGGCGAGGACACCCGCGATGCCGCTCGCGGACACGGCGGCGGCCGGCTTGATGCCCGGCTCGACGCCGACCAGCGGCATCGACAGGCGTTCGCGGATCGCGGCGATCGCGCGCGCGGTCGCGGTGTTGCAGGCGATGACGAGCGCTTTCGCCCCTTCGCGGGCGAGCCACTCGCCGATTGCCAGCGTGCGTTCCGTAATGAACGCCTCGTCGCGCGGACCATACGGCGCATGGTGCGAATCGGCGACGTAGATGAACGATTCGTCGGGCAGTTGCGCGCGCACGGCGCGCAACACCGACAGGCCGCCCAGCCCGGAATCGAAGATGCCGACGGGGGCGACGGTCGAGGCCGTCGCTGCGATAACGGAAGGTGTCGACATGAACGGGCTGGGGGCGATAACGGGACGTGTGGAGAGAGTTTACTCCGCCGAACCCATCATCGTTTGCTGGTAGTTCTGCAGGCCGACCTTGCCGATCAGGTCGATCTGCGTTTCCAGCCAGTCGATGTGCTCTTCGGTGTCGTCGAGGATCTTTTCGAAGATCTCGCGCGACACGTAGTCACGCACCGATTCGCAGTAGGCGATCGCTTCCTTGCAGGTGGACTGCGAGATCTGCTCGAGCTTCAGGTCGCACTTCAGGATCTCTTCGGTTTCCTCGCCGACGAGCAGCTTGTGCAGATCCTGCAGGTTCGGCAGGCCGTCGAGCATGAATACGCGCTCGATCAGCCAGTCGGCGTGCTTCATTTCGCCGATCGACTCGTCGTACTCGTGCTTGCCGAGCTTCTCGAGGCCCCAGTGCTTGTACATGCGCGCATGCAGGAAGTACTGGTTGATCGCCGTGAGTTCGTTCTTCAACTGGGCGTTCAGATATTCGATGACTTTCTTGTCGCCTTGCATGGCTGTTCCTTGTTCAGTGGGGCTTCAGAAACCGAACGATAATCGCTCGAACGAGAAAAGCCAAGCCTCGAAGCCTTGTCTGGCCTGCCTTTTGCATGTAATGAGAATCAGCCTTGAATAACCGGCCGCGCTCAATAATGAGAATGAGAAGTAAAAAGGCCGGACGTCTGTCCGGCCTTTCGTTCGATCGCGCTTAAGCGGCTGCGACCGGGATCTTGCCGATCTTGGCCTGCCATTCCTTCGGGCCGGTCTGGTGCACCGACGTGCCCGACGAATCGACCGCCACCGTCACCGGCATGTCCTGCACGTCGAACTCGTAGATCGCTTCCATGCCGAGGTCTTCGAACGCGAGCACCTTCGCGCCGCGGATCGCCTTCGACACGAGGTACGCCGCACCGCCGACCGCCATCAGGTAGGCCGCCTTGTGCTTCTTGATCGCGTCGATCGCGACCGGGCCGCGCTCGGCCTTGCCGACCATCGAGATCAGGCCGGTTTGCGCCAGCATCGTCTCGGTGAACTTGTCCATGCGGGTGGCCGTCGTCGGGCCGGCCGGGCCGACCACTTCGTCGCGCACGGGATCGACCGGGCCGACGTAGTAGATCACGCGGTTCGTGAAGTCGACCGGCAGCTTCTCGCCCTTCGCGAGCATGTCGGCGATGCGCTTGTGCGCGGCGTCGCGGCCGGTGAGCATCTTGCCCGACAGCAGCAGCGTCTGGCCCGGCGCCCAGCTCGCGACTTCTTCCGGCGTCAGCGTGTTCAGGTCGACGCGCTTGCTGGTTTCCGTGTTCGGTTCCCACTGGACCTTCGGCCATGCGTCGAGCGACGGCGCTTCAAGCTTGGCCGGGCCCGAACCGTCGAGCACGAAGTGCGCGTGGCGCGTCGCCGCGCAGTTCGGGATCAGCGCGACCGGCTTCGATGCCGCGTGCGTCGGTGCGGCCATGATCTTCACGTCGAGCACGGTGGCCAGGCCGCCGAGGCCCTGTGCGCCGATGCCGAGCGCGTTGACCTTCTCGTGCAGTTCGACGCGCAGTTCCTCGACCCAGTCCTTCGGGCCGCGCGCGATGATTTCCTGGATGTCGATCGGCTCCATCAGCGATTCCTTCGCCATCAGCATCGCCTTTTCGGCGGTGCCGCCGATGCCGATCCCGAGCATGCCGGGCGGGCACCAGCCCGCGCCCATCGTCGGCACCGTCTTCAGCACCCAGTCGACGATCGAGTCGGACGGGTTCAGCATCACGAACTTCGATTTGTTCTCCGAGCCGCCGCCCTTCGCCGCGACCTGCACGTCGACCTTGTCGCCCGGCACGATCTCGTAGTGGATCACGGCCGGCGTGTTGTCCTTCGTGTTCTTGCGGGCGCCTTCCGGCGGATTGACGATCGACGCGCGCAGCACGTTGTCCGGGTGCGTGTAACCGCGGCGCACGCCTTCGTTGATCATGTCGGTGAGGCCCATCGTCGCGCCGTCCCAGCGCACGTCCATGCCGACCTTCACGAAGATCGTGACGATGCCGGTGTCCTGGCAGATCGGGCGCTTGCCTTCCGCGCACATGCGGCTGTTCGTGAGGATCTGTGCGATCGCGTCCTTCGCGGCCGGGCTCTCCTCCAGATCGTACGCGCGGCCGAGGGCCTGGATGTAGTCGAGCGGATGGTAGTAGCTGATGTACTGCAGCGAATCCGCGATGCTCTGGATCAGGTCTTCCTGTTTGATGACGGTCATGGCTGAGACTCTGTGGGGACAGTGGGGAATGCGTTTATGCGTTGGCGGCTGCTTCGGCCGGCTTGCGCGACACGGCGGCTACGGGCGCGTGCGGCTCGTGGAAATGGGCCGGGTGCGTGTGCGTCGTCAGGCGGTCGACCCACGCCATCACGAGCGCCGACACCAGGAACGACACGTGGATGATCACCTGCCACATGATCGCGTGCATCGTGTGCTGATCGGGGTTGATGAACGTCTTCAGCAGGTGGATCGACGAAATGCTGATCAGCGCCATCGACAGCTTGACCTTCAGCACGCCCGCGTTCACGTGGTCGAGCCACTCGGGCTCGTCGGGGTGGCCCTCGATGCCGAGGCGCGACACGAACGTTTCGTAACCGCCGACGATCACCATGATCAGCAGGTTCGAGATCATCACCACGTCGATCAGGCCGAGCACCGCGAGCATCACGCTGATTTCGTCGAGGCTGGCCGCATGCGACAGCAGGTGCCAGACTTCCTTCAGGAACAGGAACACATAGACGGCCTGCGCAACGATCAGACCGAGGTAAAGCGGAACCTGGAGCCAGCGGCTCATGAAAATCAGCGCGGGAAGCGGGCGAAGCGGGCGACGCGCGGGGCGGCCGGGCGAATGCGGGGCAGACATGGTGGAAAGTCGGGCGCGGTGCGCAGGTATCGGGGGTAATCTTGAAAAGGCGCGCTATTGTAACGCGTCGGCCGGCGCGACTGCAGTGACGCGCCGGCATTGCCAGGGACGGATCAGGCGGCGGCCGCCGGCACGCGTTTCACGCGCAGGCTGGCCAGCACGATACCGGTGACGACACACGCGAGCGCGATGCCGTGTGCGAGCGTCGGGCGCTCGCCGAGGAACGCAATGCCATACGCGGCCGCGGCGACCGGCAGCACCGCGCTGAACACGCCGGCGAGGCTGCCCGGCACGTGGCGGATACCCTTCATCCACAGCCAGAACGAGAAGATGCTGGCCGACAGGCCGTACCAGACGACAAGCGCCCAGGTGCCGGCCGGCACGCTCGCGTAATCGAAATGCCACATGGCCGATGCGCCGAGCGGCAGCATCAGGCACAGGCCGAACAGGTGCGTGTACGCGCAGATGTCGATCGGCGCGAGTGTCTGCGTGAGGCGGCGCGACAGGATCACGTAGATCGATTCGCAGCACACCGCGCCGAGGATCAGCAGGTTGCCGGTCAGCGAAGACGACGCGCCATGTCCGGCCGCGCTGCCGTTCGCGAGGTTGATCGTCACGACGCCGGCGATCGCGAGCGCGATCGACACGAGCGCACGGCCGTTCGGTTTTTCGCGCAGGATCAGCCATGCAAACAGCGCGACGATCGCCGGGATCGTGCTCGTGATCACGCCGGCCGCGACCGCGCTCGTGCGCTGCACGCCGTTCAGCATCAGCAGCGTGAACATGAAGGTGCCGAAGAATGCCTGCAGGAACAGGTTCAGCCATTCGCCGCGCTTGACCGTGCGCATCTTCACCGGGCTGAACAGCGGCCACAGCACGGCGATCGCGATCACGAAGCGCAGCGTGGCGAGGATGGCGACGGGAACGAAGACGACGATCGATTTGCCGATACCGACATTGCTGCCGACGAACAGCATCGACAGCACGAGAAAGAAAGCGTAGCGATTCAAGCTGGAATCCGGAAGGCGAGTTCAGTTACGATTGTAGGGTCGCGCTCGTTGCAGCGTAAAGCTACAAGCAGCGCCGCCCGGTGGGCGAAACGGCCGTGCCGCGTAAGTGACGGGTAAGTTGGAACGCTTATTGTGGAAACGGTCGGGTCGTCCGGTCGCCATCGCGCGGCATGGTGCGGCGCAGCATCGCGCAGGAGCCTTCGGGCCGTGCGTGAGTGGTGGGTAGGAGACAGCGGCGCGTATGCGCCGGCCAAGACGCGCGGCGCGCACGATCGCGCCGCCATGCAGAGGATTCATGTTCACCAAGGGGTAGTCGATGTCTGCGATTGAATCGGTTCTTCACGAAACCCGCCAGTTTGCGCCGCCCGCGGCGCTCGAGCAGGCGGCGACCATTTCCGGCATGCCGGCCTACCGTGCGCTCGCCGCCGAAGCCGAAAACGATTACGAAGG